>JAGVEG010000049.1 GCA_020058355.1 Candidatus Berkelbacteria bacterium | reverse complement strand
TCATCCTTACTCACTGACTTCCCTGCCACCTTCTGACTTACTTGCTTAGGCTGCATAGCCGAAATAAGTGGTACTTCCCCTCCTCCCTTGTGCCAGATACGCGCGCGAGGGCGAGCAATAAAGTAGGCAATGTGGCGGAAAAAGCGATACATTGGCTGATCATTGAATTTTCCAAGAACGATAATTACCGTAAGTCCCGCTAGGAGCCCACCTATAATATTCGCCAAGAACTCGCTAAACGAGAATATTCGGTAAAAAGCAAAGGAAATACCAAGACCTCCTGCCAGTAAGAGGAACTGCAACATGGATAATGGTCCAAGAACCTTATCCTCCATAGTGATATTTTGGGGAACCTTGAACTGCACGAAATTAGTATACCGCATCTTTTGTTGAAAAACGAAAACACCCCCGAGTAGAGGGTGTTTTCTTGGTGCCACGGGCGGGAGTCGAACCCGCACGCCCATTACAGGCTGCGGTTTTTAAGACCGCTGCGTCTACCATTCCGCCACCATGGCCGATGCTGATCTTAAAAATACTGATCATTTCCGCTTCGGTTCAATAAACTAGTTATTGAAACCTCAGATAATTTCAGTATTTTCTCGATCAGCCATCCATATCTCTTAGTCTGTGCACGACTCCTCAGACAAGCAGAAAGCTTATACCAGCAGGGTTGTTGGGGCGCCGTCTGCGCTGCCTTCACTCACCTTTGCAGGGAGTGTGGCGGTTGCGTAAGGAAGCTTTGCAGCAAGTTCAGCGCCTTCCTCGATAACGATAAGGTTGGTTGGATCCACAAAGCGCACAAGCTTGCTAATGAATTCATCGGGGTTTTCACCACGAGCGTTCACCACTACAAGGGCGGTATTTGGGATGTCACCAACCTGGTCAGGTTTCAGTGTGTGGCCATCACAATAGAGTACTCCTACCCCATCAACAACTGCGTGAAGTACAAGGGTGTTGGATGCGGCATGAACAACCACGCCAACACCGGCAACATCGTACTCACCAGGGCCGGGGATAGTGTACCCATTAACAACAAGGGAGGGACCAAGCACAAGACTTGATCCCTTACCTTTGACGGTGACCACGTTACTGGAACGGGAAACCGTAACAGCCATTATTCCTCCTCAGAAGCTGCAGTCTTGCTGCGACGCTTCTTCTTAGGGGCTGCATCGTCTCCAGCTTCCTTGCTGGAATCACCCTTTACGCGCTTGTAGGAAAGACCAAGACGGTGCTCCTTAGGCTCGATAGAAATGATCTTGAACTGGTGAGTGCTGCCGATGCTGAGAACGGTACCAGGATCGGTAATACGCTCACTGCTGATTTCGGAGATGTGCACGAGACCATCAATCTCATTACCGAGACGTACGAAGACGCCGAATGGAGTTACACGGGTAACGCTACCAGGAACGATATCGTTCACGGCATACTTACCAGCAATTTCCTGCCAAGGATCAGGGAGAAGACGCTTGATAGAGAGGGAAACACGGTTATCTGCAGTTGAGACAACGAGTACCTTCACTTCATCGCCAATCTTGTAGACAGTGGTGATGTCAGCAACACGACCCCATGCAATCTCAGAGATGTGCACAAGACCTTCGAGTGCGCCTTCGCCATCGCCAATCTTTACGAAGATACCGAAGTCAACGATTCCAGTGATAACACCGGTAAGGGTATCACCTTCCTTGATGTGCTTCAGCTTTGCTTCCTGAACGGTGTCACCGGCAGCCTTTTCAGAGAAGATAAGCTTCCCTTGCTGTGGCTCAAAGGTGAGAACCTTCACGCTGAGGGTCTGGTTAACCAGATCCTTAAGGCGAGCGTAGATCTCGTCTGGGTTTCCGCCGTCAACCTTTGGATAGTGCTCAGAAGCAAGTTGGGATACAGGCAGGAATCCGCTGTAGTCACCAAGCTGGATCAAGAGACCACCCTTGTTTGCGTCAGTAACCTTGACGTCGATAGGCTCACCAGACTTTGCGGCATCGGTAAGGGTCTGCGTAATACGCTGACGATCAGCACGACGCAGGGAAAGGATAACGTTTCCCTTTGCATCTTCGAGCAGAAGAACAGAGGCAGCAATTGGATCACCGGGCTTAAGCTCGGCGCCTTGTACGCTCATTTCTTGCTCAGGGACAACACCAACGGCAATACCGTTAATGTCTACCCAAATACGCGTAGCGGACGATGAAAGTACAGTACCTTCGATGACAGTTCCGGGCGTAAACGGAATTGCGCGTCCTCCCTGCTCGTGGAGCAGGCTTGACATTGTGATGTCTGACATAAGAGTATGTCCTTTCTTTACGAGAGGTCTCTAGTACCTCTGCGTATCACTGCCTAGGCAAGCTATACACTGATATGCAGATGTCTATCATGGTGCCGCGGGAGGGACTCGAACCCTCACCCCATTACTGGGCTAGGCCCTCAACCTAGTGTGTATACCATTCCACCACCACGGCACAGATGACGAGACGAAGATACCGTAGCATGCTTCTCCCTACCCTGTCCAGATGGTACAAGAATCATGAATTAGTACCAGCTTATTCATGAAGGACATCTGTCCTAGTGTGGCTGTATGAAGAACGCAGCACACTATGTCCTGACTCTAGAAAACGAGTACCCCGTTGCTCGGCAGCTTTCTCTACGTGTGCGTCCTGGACTACCGCGGTTTCGTTTTAGCTCAGGCTTTCGCAACACGCTGCAACTGACTGAGCGTATCCGCGCCTATGCACATACTAAGAATAAAAAGCTACCAGGGTCTACTGTCTACTTCGATGTACCAACCCAAGGAAAAATCTTGCATCCAGACCGTGCTCTGCTCGCACTACTTTTTCCACAGGATTTCCCCACCCCCTTACCAACACTCTCTGTGGGTGAGGTAGGTATAGATGGGGTGTTTACCCACTCTGAGGCGGATTGTCTTCGCGCTGAACTCGCTGCTTACCAGGCAGGCATTACCTATGCATTGCCACCATGTGCAACTAGTAAGAAGCCCAGTCTTATAGAGTGCTTACTACCTCCTTCACTTGTACGCCTACTCACCATTTCGCTTGCTGGTGGGCACCACCTTTTGCTTATCGGTGAGCGTGGCATGGGTAAGACAAAACTCTTTGAAGTTATCCAGAATATACTACCTGAACCTTCATTAAGTTATGCACAGTCCGCCTATGCAAGTGGTGTGTTCCCCGCCCCCTTTTTACTTTCACCTGGGCGCCAAGTAAGCCTCGGGAAACCATCACACGTTTACGCGGCTGAGGGCACTACTTTATTTGTAGATGATATCGCACTACATACTGAGCAGGTGCGTAGACAGCTACTCAGTATTCTTACAGCTACAGCAAATAAAGTCAGTGATTTTGCACAGCCTGAGCACTTCTGTACAACGGTCATAGGAACTACCAATAGATGCCCCTGTGGAAGTATCCCGTGTAGCTGTGCTCCAGTCATTCGGGAGCGATATCAGGCCAAGCTATCAGGTGTTTTACTTGATCGGTTTCCCCTGTCCCAGCTAGTCACGCATGAGCATCTGCCAGTATGTCCACTTGCAGAAATGCAAAGCCAGATATCACGCGTGCGTGGGTTGCATACGCAGTCACCACAGACTAATCAACTACTGAGTATCCAGCAGCTGGTGCATCAAGTATCTCGGGAGGCTCTTTCGGAGATCAGCCATCTAGAAACACGTGTCACACTTTCGCATAGGCACCATCATGCCCTGCTTGCCGTAACGCTAACTATAGCACAGCTCGCTGACCGGGAGGCGTGTAAGGAAGATGTGCTTGAGGCGTATCAGTACTGTGGTAAAGCGGCCAAGCTACTCCAATAAGTGCCTACACGCCCCTGTAAGAAGCTGCTAAGCTGGTGGTGTCGGCTTGTAGCTCAGTGGTTAGAGCAGCGCTCTTATAAGGCGCTGGTCGCGGGTTCGAGCCCCGCCAAGCCGACCACCAAAAAACCACCGTTTCTGGTGGTTTTCTGTAATTAAATTCATTCCAAGAACTAGAAAAGGAAACAATTTTACCGAGTCTTGTGCTATGCATTAAAGTCGTTGAGTAAACTCACGGCTGTTTTGGGTTTCAGCCGGTGAGTTTCGAAATGACTTTCTCTAGACTCCCTTGAGAGTCAGTGAAATCTTGTTCTTTTCTGGGTCAATTGCTGCAATACGGACACGAACTTCTTGAGCCATGCTGATTACTTCAGTAATACTCTCAAGGCGCTCTTCGCTTACCTGTGAGATGTGGAGCATACCACTCTTGTGGCCAGCGAATTCAACAATTGCACCAATAGCCTTGTTGGGGTCCATACGGTCGCGGACAAACGAGACAACCACACCGTCAAAGGTCATGCCAACGGCAATTACCATACCAATGGCGTCAACCTCGGCCAAAGCTTGCTGGGCAGCTGCTGCGTCAGTTGATGAGATGAGGACAAGTCCGTCTGGTTCAATATCAATACTAATGACTTCCTTGCCGCCAGCATCAGCGATGATGCGGTTAATGTTCTTACCACCTGGGCCAATGAGCTCACCAATCTTTTCCGCAGGGATGCGAGTGGTGATAATGCGGGGTGCATAGGCTGACAAGTCGGGGCGGGGAGTGGCGATAACCTCAAGCATCTTGCCGAGGATGTGCATGCGTCCTTCGTAGGCCTGCGTAAGCGTCTGTTCAATGATAGGCCAGGTAAGACCGGCAATCTTAGTATCCATCTGGATAGCCGTAATACCGTCGGTAGTACCAGCAATTTTGAAGTCCATGTCACCAGCAAAGTCCTCAACACCCTGGAGGTCGGTGAGTACCTTGAATTCGCTTGCGTCATCATTGGTCACCAAGCCCATAGCAATACCTGAAACTGGCTTAATGATTGGCACACCAGCATCCATTAGGGCGATGGTTGATCCGCATACTGAAGCCATAGAAGATGAACCGTTTGAGGAAAGAATTTCAGATACCAGACGGATGGTGTAGGGGAACACGTCCTTGCTTGGAATGACCGGTACAAGCGCGCGCTCAGCGAGGGCACCATGGCCAATTTCACGTCGTGAAGCACCACGGACAGGGGAGACTTCACCTGTTGAAAACGGCGGGAAGTTGTAGTGGTGCATGTACCGCTTGGTACCTTCCTCGTTCATGGTGTCGATCATCTGCTCATCGCCTGGGCTACCAAGAGTAGCAATGGTGAGGGCCTGTGTCTGTCCACGGGTGAAGAGGCCAGAACCGTGGGTACGTGGCAACAGCCCAACAGAAGCGGTGATAGGGCGAACCTCAAGAATTCCACGCCCATCAGGGCGATGCTCCTTAGTGAGGATATTCTTGCGGATTACTGAATCAACAACTGCCTGGAAGGCGTTCTTGATCTCAGTCTTCTTGTGGGTGCCTTCAAACTTTACCTCTGCTTCTGCTTGGAGGGCCTCAAGTGCCTCTTTGTGTGAGCCAAGGGTTCCAGTACCTAGGAGCGTCGCAATACGCTCTCCTACGAAGCCGTAGACAGCTTCTTTGACGGCAACTGAAGCGGGGACAATGGTTACTTCAGGAAACGCTTGCTTAAACTGAAGCTGAACATCAATAGTTGGCTGAATTGCCTTGTGAGCAAGTTTCAGAGCCTCAAGCATGGTTGCTTCAGGTACTTCTGAGGCACCAGCCTCGACCATCATGATACGCTCACGGGTGCCGGCAATAACCAGATCAAGCGTTGAGTGCTCCATCTGCTCGGTGGTTGGTTGTACAATCAGCTCGTTGTTTACGCGGCCAATACGAACAGCGCCGATCGGTCCCTTGAAAGGAGCAGTACCAGCCTTTGAAGCTGCTGCAGAAGCGGCAATCATCGCAAATACGTCAGGATCGTGTGAAGGATCAAGTGAAAGAACCGTCACAATTACCTGGATATCCTTGCGGAATGACTTCTCAAAGAGGGGACGCATTGGGCGATCAATCAGACGTGCAGTGAGGACTGCTTCTTCTGAAGGGCGGCCTTCACGCTTGATAAAGCGACTTCCTGAGATCTTGCCTGCCGCGTAGAGACGTTCCTCGTAATCAACCATGAGGGGAAGGTAGTCGATACCATCACGCTCATTCTTAGAAACAACACAGGTTGCAAGGAGAACGGTATCGCCGCAACGGACGGTTACCGCAGCGTCCGCCTGCTCGGCAAAAACGCCAAATTCAAAGGAAATCGTGTGATCTCCCAGGGTAGTTGTATAGCTTTGCGCCATAGGTGGTGGGCTCCTGGACCGTCTGAGGCGCTGCAGTAGGGCAGGGTCCGTGACGAACCAGGAACGATAATTAGGGGTAATACGAGGTGAGTATAGCAGGTAGGTAACCTTGTAGCCATAAGACTTTCCTGATAGCTATCTGGTACATACAAAAGTATGTGTAAGGGAGT
>JAGVEG010000073.1 GCA_020058355.1 Candidatus Berkelbacteria bacterium | reverse complement strand
TGTCGCAGCGCGTGCACATGGCAGAGAATGCCCGGAATACATGAGGCTAGAATGGACTCAATCTGGCGTTTATGTCGTATACGGCGAGCTTAAGGAGGGGGTGTTGGTTCCTCATTGTGAATTCTTTGATTATGAGGTCTTCGATGCGGGGCTTACAGCCCAGACGCTAGTATCGGCACTCTATGATTCGTGGTAAAAGACTAGTTTGACTTGGGCTCGGCGGTTCGTTTAATGAGCAGTTCCAGTTGGGACTGCTCTTTTTGTGAGACGTTTCTTTGGGCTTGGGATTTGTGTTTGGTGGGGAAAGTAAAAAGGATTTGCTAGAGTGGGCACATATATTTAGTAGTTCGCTATGAATAAGCACGATCAAGAATTGAGCAGGGTAGGCTTTGATATGAGACCACTCCGCGCACTAACGGCTATTTATGTCATTGGAACGCTAATACTACTTAGTGGTGGCATTACATCGCTAGGTGGGCAGGAGAATGGTGTAGATATACCGCTAAATCTCGTACCATTGCAAACCGTAGAGATGCTCCAAGTATTTCTTTCTGCCGCCTACTGCATGGGAGGTATTCTGGTTATCGCGCCGCTCTTTTCACGAAACGAAAAAATCCTGGGCAAGCAGCTTACTTGGTTCATTAGTCTGTGGACGCTAGTACCGGGTAGTCTTTATCTGCTACTGGAAGTCTTGATTGCAAAAATGTTTTAGTACTATGTTCCTTCTCTTCATCCTCTCCCAGCTACTTGTTCTATTCCTAGTGCCTACCCTTGCTGCACGTGAGGCAGTGTGTCGAAAGGGTGGCGTACTTAATTCCCAAGGCTATTCGTGGGTGTATCTTGCACTCGTTCTGACACTCGCTATGTACTTTGTGGTGCCTTCGGGAGAGTTGGGAAATCGCATCCTGCATTTTGTGGGTGGGGGAGTGAGTTGTGCGCTGATTACGCAGGGGTTCTTGCAGCTTTCAGGGCTCAGATTGCGCTGGATAGATGAGTTCCTGCTCTTTGTGGCGGTTGCCTGTGTGCTAGGTGTTACGAATGAGCTTGTCGAGCTACTGATGGGAATACTACTAGAGCGTAACTACTTCACCAAGACGATCCTGGATACACAGTATGACCTGCTCATGAACACGGCTGGCGTAACCGTGGGGTGGCTCCTCCTTCGGCTGGTACCTGCTAGACTACGTGTATGACATACGAATTGACCCCTCCACCTCGGTATGTGTTTCGTGAGCGCCCCGTTTCGCGGGAGCTTGCTCGTCAGTTGCAGCAAGATGGTGCTGCAGAGCTTTCGGTAGCTGAGCTACTTGGCGTAGTACTCGGTCATGCTGAGCCGCTCCAGGTAACCGGCTATGCGACCGATCAGCTCCTGAAGGCACGTACAGTCCAAGAAGTGCGTGGTCTAGCTGTCTGTACCGATCAAGAGGCTATTCGCATCTTGGCTGCGGTAGAGGTGGCGCGGCGTATTGCCCGTCAGAACACCACCCTCCCGGTGGTTAATGGTCCCGATGACGTAGTTCATGCCTTTCGCGCACGTCCGTTTGATCAGCGTGAATTAGTCTATGTTCTCTATCTGAACGATAAGCGTCAGGTGGTCTATGAAGATCTTATTGCGGTTGGCGGGGCAGCTTCGGTGCAGGTTGATATTGCTTCTGTGGTGAAGTACGCACTCGATCGTGATTTCCCGGCCCTCATTGTGGTCCATAACCACCCGCAGGGTACAACGGAGGCGAGTGATGAAGATCATCTCCTTGCGAAGAAGTTAGGTGAAGCCTGTGCTTTGTTTGATATCCAGTTGCTTGATGTAATGATTGTCACCGCTGCCGCATCGAGGAGCTTACTCACCAGTTGGGAGGGGTAAGAGATAGGTTAAATCCTTAGATAAATGTGTTTTAGATCTTGACATGTACTAACATTTGTTAGTACATGGAAGGTATGACAACACATTCACACCTCATTAGCATTGGTAATTCAACTGGCCTTACTATTCCGAAAGAAATTCTCACCTCACTCAAGATGGTTAAGGGCGATGATGTGGTCATATCAGCAGTAACAGATGGCTTTATGGTAACAAAATCATCGAGCATCACGTCCAATGAGCAAGAGCTCATGCAGGATATTTTTCGAGAGTACGGAGAGGTTTTTAAGAAGCTTGCAGATGCGTAAGTATGTGTGGATTCAGAGATACCACGCTGAGGTGGTGCATCACCAAATGATTCAGAGTTACGGAGGTTCATATGGTCTACGGAGCGAAGATCTCCTTCTTTCTGCTCTTGCACGGGCACAGCAGATGAGGGCCTACAATCCTGATGCTGATATGTTCTCTCTGGCGGCCCAGTATGCAGGTGGTATTATTCAAAACCATCCCTTTATTGACGGTAATAAGCGCACCTCTTCATATGTCGCACTTCTTTTCTTGCGACTGAATGGCGTAGAGGGGGTGCATGTACGACTCCCTGATTTATTTAAGGCGGTCCTTGACCTCGCGACGCACAAAATTGATGAGGAGGGTTTTGCTACTGTGCTACGGAGTGCTACAAGGTTGACACCAGGTTAAAACAGATGTACTGTGCAGTCTAGGTGTACTACCGCCAGTTTTCTGTGCCGCGTTCTAAATCAACGCATGTACACAATCCATCCGTAATCACCACGCACGATGGCTGAAGTGTTTCAGCGCACCAAGCCCCATGTGAATGTTGGTACCATTGGCCACGTAGACCATGGTAAAACCACCCTCACTGCGGCTATCACCAACGTCCTCGCCAAGAAGGGTCTTGCGAAGGCAAAAAACTATGCAGATATTGATAACGCGCCTGAAGAAAAGGCTCGCGGTATTACTATTGCAACCAGCCACCAGGAATATGAGTCAGACGCGCGTCACTACGCTCACGTTGACTGTCCTGGCCACGCTGACTACGTAAAGAACATGATCACCGGTGCAGCCCAGATGGATGCTGCTATCTTGGTATGTTCTGCTGCTGATGGACCAATGCCCCAGACTCGTGAGCACATCCTGCTTGCTAGCCAGGTAGGCGTAAAGCACATCGTTGTCTTCTTGAACAAGATGGACATGATGGAAGGTCAGGAAGATCTTGTTGAGCTCGTTGAAATGGAGCTCCGCGAGATGCTTTCAAAGTACGGCTTCCCAGGTGATGATGTTCCATTCATCAAGGGTTCAGCTGTAAAGGCACTTGAGGGCGATGCTAAGTACGAGGAGGCAATCCTTGAACTAGTAAACGCTCTTGACACCTACGTTCCTGAGCCAGTTCGTGCTACTGACAAGCCATTCCTTATGGCGGTAGAAGATGTCTTCTCCATCAAGGGACGTGGTACTGTTGCTACCGGACGTATCGAGCGTGGTATTGTCAAGGTTGGCGAAGAAGTAGAAATCATCGGTATCCGTGCAACCAAGAAGGTTGTTGTTACCGGTGTTGAAATGTTCCGCAAGCAGCTTGAATCCGGCCAGGCTGGAGACAATGTTGGTCTGCTCCTGCGTGGTGTAGAGCGCACCGACATTGAGCGTGGTCAGGTAATGGCTAAGCCAGGATCTATCACTCCTCATACCAACTTCGAAGCTGAAGTGTACGTTCTTACCAAGGATGAAGGTGGTCGCCATACTCCATTCTTTAAGGGCTATAAGCCTCAGTTCTACATCAATACCACCGACGTTACTGGAGCCGTTGTGCTTCCAGATGGCGTTGAAATGGTAATGCCTGGTGACACCATCAAGATGAACGTTGAGCTTATCGCTCCCGTTGCCATCGAGGAAGGTACCCGTTTCGCGATTCGCGAGGGTGGCCGTACCGTTGGATCTGGTGTTGTTACAAAGATCGTCAAATAGACGGTCGGATCCTAAGCTGCGCCGCCTCCTTGTAAAGGGGGCGGCGCGCTGAGGAAGGCGCAAGTTCATGTAACCTCTACCCAATGGCCGACGCAAAACAACGGATCCGCATCCGCCTCACGGCGTATGATCACCGGGTCATCGACCAATCCGCCCGCCACATTATCGATACGGCGGTCCGGACCGGAGCGAAAGTAGTAGGACCAATCCCACTACCAAGCGACAAAAAGAAACTCACGCTTAACCGCGCGACGAACATCGATAAGGACTCACGCGAGCAATTCGCGCTGGTTATTCACAAGCGTCTTATCGACGTTATGGATCCCCAGAGTTCTACTATTGACTCACTTATGAATCTCGATCTGCCAGCAGGCGTAAACATCGAGATTAAGATGTAGCACCCATGTATCTACTCGGCTCTAAACTCGGCATGACTCGCCTCTTCAAAGAGGACGGTACTGCTGTGCCGGTAACTGCTATCGAAGTACAACAAAGTACTCTGGTACAGCACCGCACAGAGGACCGCGACGGTTATGTTGCTATCCAAGTGGGTGGTGGGGAAGCTCGTCACCCAAAGAAGCCGCAGGTTGGCCATGCGAAGGATCTTCCTTCCGTGCCTAAGACCCTGCGCGAATTCCGTGTTGATGGTGCTGCGTTTGAACGCGGTCACGTCTTCACGGCTGCTGACCTCCAGGTCGGCGATGTTCTTACCATGACTGGTACTTCCAAAGGTAAGGGATTTGCTGGTGTTATTAAGCGCCACAACTTCCACCGCGGACCAGAAACTCATGGTTCAGATCACCACCGCGCTCCCGGTTCTATCGGATCAATGTTCCCACAGCACGTTCTGAAGGGAAAGAAGATGCCAGGTAAGATGGGTAACGATCGGGTAACCCGTCATGGGATCCAGGTTGAAGCGGTCTATGCTGAGCAGAACATTATTTTTGTCCGTGGCGCCGTTCCTGGTAGTCGCGGTGCTCTCGTCCAGATCTCACGCGCCTAAGATGTCCAAATTCCCTCTTTACACAATGGAAGGCAAGGCGGTTGGTGAGGTAGAGGCGCCTGCACTCTTTGAAGTTACTGCGTCATCTCAGCTCATTCATCGCTACGTCACCTGGGTACGTACCATGCTCCGCGATTCCATCGCGAACACCAAGAATCGGGGAGAAGTCTCCGGTGGTGGTCGTAAGCCTTGGAAGCAAAAGGGTACTGGTCGTGCTCGTATCGGCTCAACTCGTGCTCCACACTGGCGCAAGGGTGGTGTCGTATTCGGTCCAACCAGCGACCGTAACTGGCATACTCGTATGCCACGTACTGAGCGTCGTAAGGCCCTCTTCGGTGTTTACACCGCTAAGGCTGCTGAAAATGCAGTGGTAGTCCTTGAATCACTCTCCTTCGAAACTCCTAAGACAAAGTCAGTATTGGCTCTTGTTGATGCAGTTCCAGGGCTTGTTGGTAAGAAGGTGCTCCACATTCATGATCAGTACGATGCAACGGTATTCCGTTCTACCAACAACCTGGCCTACGTTACGTCTCGTACCGTTCAGGCGGTCAACGTGATTGATCTTCTTAACAACGACGTAATCCTTTTCACAAAGGCTTCACTCGCTGAGCTTGATCGTCACCACGGGGTAGGCGAAATCGCCGAGGAACAGGTTAGCGAGTAATTGAACTATCATGAAGCACGCACTTGTTCCCCACATCACCGAAAAGTCATACGTTCTTATTCCTGAAGACGCTAAGGCCGTAGCCACCTACACCTTCCGGGTTCGCCCAGAGGTTACTGCTGGCCAGGTCAAGGGTATTATCGAGGACCAGTTCAAAGTAGCTGTTACCGATGTACGCTTCATTATGCTCCCAGGTAAGGACCGTCGCTTTAAGGGTCATCCCGGACGCACCCAAGACCGCCGCAAGGCACTTGTTACTCTCAAGGCAGGCGACCGCATTGCGGACTACCTTCCTAAGAATGACGAGCAAGTAGCCGGGGCTCAGTCCTAATCTTCTGTTATGGCTCTTACACGGTACAACCCAACCTCCCCAGGACGCCGCGGTATGACGTCTCAGGACTTCACTATGATCACCAAGAGTGAGCCAGAGAAGTCCCTGACTACCCGCGTGCAGAAGCATGCTGGACGCAACAGCGCTGGTCGCATCACCACTCGCCATCAAGGCGGGGGAGTAAAAAACCTTTACCGCCTGGTAGACTTCGTGCGTCAGCATGATAGCGAGCCAGCAACGGTTGTTGCAGTCGAATACGATCCTTATCGCTCAGCTCGCATCGCTCTTATTCAGTACACCAGCGGTAAGAAGAGTTACATCTTGGCACCTTTGGAACTGAAAGTAGGGGATGTTGTACGCTCTGGCGCTGAGGCTCCAATTCGTCCAGGTAACACCCTGCCTCTGAGTGCAATTCCACTCGGTGTGCAGGTTCACAACATTGAACTTACACCTGGTAACGGGGGTCAGATTGGTCGCTCAGCGGGCATTGCTGTTACCCTCCTTGCTAAGGAAGGCAAGTTTGCCACCATTAAGTTGGCAAGCGGTGAGCTCCGTAAGGTGCTGCTCACTTGCCGCGCAAGCATTGGTCAGATCGGCAACATCCTTCACTCAACAGTGATCATCGGAAAAGCTGGTCGCCATCGCTTGATGGGTAAGAAGCCTGCCGTTCGCGGTAAGGCAATGAGTCCTCGCGACCACCCTCACGGTGGTGGTGAAGGAGTCAACTCAATTGGTCTTCGTCGAGGACCAAAGACGCCATGGGGAGCTCTTGCTCTTGGTGTGAAGACACGCAAGAAGAAGAAGACCACCTCTGTGTTCGTCGTTAGCAAGCGTAAGCGATAACGGGCCATGGGACGTTCACTCAAAAAAGGCGCCTTCGTGGATCCTAAACTACTCCGGAAGGTCTCCGCACTTACTGCGGGTGATACCACGGTACTCAAGACGTGGAGCCGTGATTCAACAATCACGCCGGAGATGGTTGGGAAAACGATTGGCGTTCACAACGGACGGAATCACCTTCCAGTCTATGTCATCGAGGATATGGTTGGGCATAAGCTCGGCGAATTCTCACCCACACGCCGCTTCGTGAAGCACGGTGGAAAGAAAGCTAAGGGTAAGTAGGACTTGTTATGACTGATATCACACACGTTCTTCACAACCTGGCGATCGCACCACGTAAAGTGCGTCTCGTCGCGGATCAACTCCGCTATCAAGAGGTTGATGCTGCTCTTGCAGTCCTTCCTCTTGTTATCAAGCGTGCAGCGTTGCCTATGAAAAAGGCACTCGCTGCTGCTAAGCAGCAAGCAATCGACAACGGCCTTGATGCAAGTACGCTTATCGTACAGCGCATCTGGGTTGACGAAGGTCGCAAGCTCAAGCGTGCAGTTCCTAACTCACGTGGCCGTGTCTCAGTGCGTCAGAAAGTTGCCAGTCATGTACACATTGTACTGCGCGGCGAAATGGCTACTAAGACTCCCGCGCCTGCAAAGCGCGCCGCCAAAACCACTACCGAAGAGGTAGCGGCAACCGAACCAGCTAAAGCATAGCCATGGGACAGAAAGTCAACCCACACGGCGCTCGGCTCGGTTATAATAAGAACTGGTCCTCTCAATGGATTGCGACCGGTCGTGATTATGCCAAGAATCTTGTCGAGGATCGCCTTATCCGCGAGACCATCGCCAAGAAGCACCAGCGCTCAGGTATTGAAGTAGTCGAGATTTTCCGGAACTCCGGTGAAATCCACGTTGCTATCCATACCGCCAAGATCGGTCTCGTCGTTCGTCGCGGCGGAACCGGTATCCAGGAGCTCCGCACTGTCCTTGAAAAGCAGTTGTTCGGAGATACTCCAAAGAAGGATCGCAAGCAGCTCCGCATCTCAGTTATTGAGGTAAAGACTCCTGAGCTATCCGCTAAGCTGGTGGCTGAAAACATTGCCGGTCAGATTGAGCGTCGTATCGCTGTAAAGCGTGCAATTCGCCAGTCAATTGAGCGCGCAATGGAAAAGAAGGCCGGCGGTATCAAGATCAAGGTAGCTGGCCGTATCGGCGGAGCAGAGATTGCTCGTACCGAGGCTGGTTCCCAGGGATCAATTCCTGTTCAAACCCTGCGCAGCAATATTAGCTACGCAACTGCTGAGGCAAAGACCACCTACGGTATCCTCGGTGTAAAGGTTTGGATTTA
>JAGVEG010000017.1 GCA_020058355.1 Candidatus Berkelbacteria bacterium | reverse complement strand
TGGAGTTTGTTGATATCGCTGGTCTCGTAAAAGGAGCATCTGAGGGTGAGGGTCTCGGTAATCAGTTTTTGGCGCACATCCGTCAAACTGGCGCGATCGCCCTGGTACTTCGGTGCTTTGAGAACCCTGACATTATTCATGTAAATGGAACGGTAAACCCTGCCCACGACCTTGACGTTATTCAGCTCGAGCTCATCCTTGCCGACCTTGCTACTACCGAAAAAGCCCTTGAGCGCTATCGTCGTGGCGCACGACTTGGTGGCGAAGCTGCCGAGAGTGCTGCCTACACAGAAAAGATCTTCTCACTCCTTAGCGAAGGAAAGCCTGCCTCACTTGCGCCAGCCGCTACTCCGGGTGAGCAAATCGTCCACCGTGAGCTGAGCCTACTCAGTGCCAAGCCACAGCTCATTGTACTCAACGTGAGCGAGTCAGAAGCTGGACTTGCCAGTGGCGATCTTATCGCAAAACACGGTCTCCCCTGCAATCCCGATCAGACTGTTGTACTTTGTGCCCAACTCGAAGCCGAGCTTGCACTCCTGGAACCGGCAGAGCGCCGTGAATACCTTGAAAGTTATTCTCTTACCGAAGCTGGTCTTACCCGTTTTATTCAATCAGCGTATCGCCTACTCAGCCTAATCACCTTCTTCACCGCTGGTCCTCAGGAAGTACGTGCATGGACCGTACGGAAAGACGCCCCCGCACCTGAAGCTGCCGGCGTGATTCACACCGACTTCATCAAGCATTTTATTCGAGCCGAAACTATTGCCTACACAGACTTTGTTGCCGATGGTGGTGAGTCAGGTGCACAGGCTGCCGGACACCTCCGCGTCGAAGGTAAGGACTATATTGTTAAGGACGGTGACATCCTCCATTTCCGCGTCAGCTGTTAAATCGTCGTACAATTTCAGGAATCGCCCCTTGGAGATTTCCTGCCGTTTCGATAAGAAGAATATCATTGGTAGCTGAAAGCTCCTGCGGCAACTGTTGTAGGAGTTCTTCTCCTGTCGTCACAAGCCGTACCGGAATCCCCGTACTCATCACTCGCTCAGCAATTACCCCTCCACTCACCTGCTGATGTGTCTGAGCTCCGTGGTTTGGTGGGTCAAGAATAATCACTTCATCACATCCCGCAAAGAGTGTGTCGTACCAATGTAGCATAGTCTGATTACGCAGACTAAACGTATATGGCTCAAAGACCACGAGCAGCCGTTTGTTCGGAAAATACTCACGCATGGTACGTACGCCAGCGCGAAGCTTGGGGTGACTACTACCAAAATCTTCATAGACGGCCGGTTTTCCTAGGTCAGTCTTGCGCTCAAGCCGTCGGCGAACACCCATAAAGCTGGCTACTCCTTTGCAAAATTCATCGAGTGTCACGCTTTCCGTAGTAAGGAGAAGCGCTGCCACACCAGCAATATTCTGAAGAACATGAAGGCCCAGCTGTGTCGTAGACACTTCAGCCACCACGACGCCGTCCTTTGTAAGGTTAGCTGTTGTTATTTCTCCCTGTAGTACATCACTGATACCCCAGCCACTGGAGTGACCTGCATACCAGATCACCTGGGCCTTCGTATGCTGAACCAGCTCGGTAACGTGGGCGCCTTCTGCACAAGCAATCACCAAGGCAGATTCAGGCAAGCTCTCTAAAAGTGTAATAAACGGCCGATGATAGTCAGTCAGTGTTGGGTAGACATTCACGTGATCATGCTCACCTGAGGTCAGTAGCACTGCTGTTGGATGGTAGTGTAAAAACTTAGGACAATTATCAAAGTGAGCAGATGGGTACTCATCCCCTTCTACTACCGCGATGTTTCCCGTACCAAAATGCCCTCCACTTGAAAGGTTTAGTGCCTGTGCACCCACAAGATAGCTTGGATCCTTGCCAGCCTGTTGTAAAATATGGGTAGCAAGAGCGGTAATTGAAGATTTGCCAAAGCTACCTGTAATCACAAAGCGCTGCCTCTCCCCAAGGAGTTCATTAAGTAGCTCTGGGTATGAAGCAACACGAATTCCGGAAGCAAGTGCGGTACGTACCTCTTCATTTACTTCGGGAAGCAGGTTTGCTGACTTGCCGATCACAAAACAGTCAACGGTTGCCGAAATGTTTTCCGCAGCATAACCCACCATGGGCTCAATACCATATTCGGTAAGTAGATTACTGACGGGTGGATAGAGTGGGCCGTCACTTCCTGACACCGTGATTCCCTGTTGCTGCGCGATATGCGCAACAGCACTCATACCAACGCCACCTATACCTATGAAGTGAATATGTTTCATGCGATGAGCCTACCAAAAATGGGCCCGAAGGCCCATCTGGTTCTTATTCTCTGGTATTACTATTATACCAACGTGGTGCTACCGACAATTACGGAGAGTACGAGTGCCAAGGTCATGGCAGCAGACTCAAATGCTGAAAGATTATCGTAATCAACGTTCTTCGAGCTGATTAGGCGGTATTCCTTATTCCACATTGACTGCTTAGGAGTCTCTACACCTTCTACTGATACATGTACTTCGTGTGCGGCTGTTTTAGCCATATGTTTGCTGGCGAAGCTTTTTATATTAAATTGTTTTGTATTGCTTCGTTGTGACTATAATACCCTTCTTGTTGAAAACTGTCAACTACCGAGCTTCAGGAAGTTTCTCATCGGCTCACCGATGGTCATACCGAGATTAAAACGCTCATCCGCAATGGTAAGGAGTATCACTACACCAAGGGTAATGATCATGAAGAGGAAGGTTCGCTTCGCATCTCGTAGTTCTATACCTGTTGCCATTTCCTTAATCTTCTTCCGTGAAGCTGAGACAAGTGAGTCATCTGCACTACGTGCAAGGGATGCTGTTGTAGGGGCACTGAATGCAACTGCAGCCTGCTTGGGTTTGTGATGTCGATGTTGGGCCATATACCTACTGTACCAGCTTTTTCCCATTCGCCCAGACACTACTTCCATACGCCTCACTACAAAAAACGCTCGTACGAGTGGTGCTTTCTAAACAAAAGAAGGGTAAGAAGCAGTACTTCACACCCTTCAAGATCACCAACCATCACTCAATACAAACGATCCAATGTTGGCCGACGGCCACGCCGCCCCTCTTCCTGGTCATAAATTTGCCTTACGCTGTTATAGTACAAACCCTCACACTTATTCCGCTGGCTCGGCGCGGGACCCTCTATCTTTTTCACTGCTCCTCCACCCACTGAACTGGCAAGTTCATTGAGGATGGCATGTCGGTCTGTAACAGCTGTTGAGTTGACCCAATGCACTATCCTGCTCCAGGCATCTGTTCTTTTTTGGGGATTACCGGCATCAAAGATGAGTTGGTAGTTCTTATATCTAATAATGTAGGAGATCGCTCTTTTCTGGGGAAATAGCTCCCACGTTGCATTAGGGTCTAAGCCTGTAAGGCCTAACTGCCTTGCAATTTCTGCAATGAACTCCATATGATCATCCGCTTGAAACGCCTTAAGCACGACCTCGCTCTCATCGCGACTAGCTAAAACTTCTCCCATTTTATCCATCCTTCTTTATCACTTAAGATTAGTGTTTTACTGTATTTTTGATTGTTGTTTATCACAGAGGAGATGATTAGGCAATTACCCGCCAGAGAAAAGATGTGGTATCTTATGTGATACGTGACTGAAAACTACATGAACACACGTATCCAAGCCTCTAATGACACCCGGTTACCATTCTAATAGATTTTCTGTTCATGGTTTCGAAGTTCTTGCGAAATCAGCAATCATCCGCTAGTCTTACAGAGGTGCGGGTATCGTATAATGGTCATTACGCCACCTTGCCATGGTGGAGAAGCGGGTTCGATTCCCGCTACTCGCTCCAAGAAAGCTGCCTCGCAAGAGGCGTTTTTCTTTTGCGCGTAGATCTGTACGTACGGAATCAGAACTGCTACCCTAGTTTGGAATGCGGTGGGTCTCCATCCTTCAGCCAGACGGACTTGGCACACCGTGTACCTCGGTCCGGCGTGATAGCCAAGCGGTAAGGCAAGGGTCTGCAAAACCCTCATTCGCGGGTTCGATTCCCGCTCACGCCTCCAACATACTTCCATGCTTCTTCTCACGATTGTACAAGTCATCCTAGCGGTTCTCATTGTTACCTGCGTGCTGCTTCAGCAACGCGGTGCTGGCCTTGGTGATGCCTTTGGTGGTGATAGCGCAGTCTTTAGTAGTCGCCGTGGCGCTGAGAAGGTTCTCTACCAGCTCACAATCATCTTCGGAATTGCCTTTGTGGCCGTGGTTCTTGCTAGCCTACTCCTTTCTTAAGAATATGCCGGGGTGGTGAAATGGTAGACACGCTAGCTTCAGGTGCTAGTGAACGCAAGTTCGTGGAGGTTCGAGTCCTCTTCCCGGCACCATTTACAACCTGTATGCACACGCCGGAGTAGCTCAGTGGTAGAGCAGGGGCCTGAAGAGCCTCGTGTCGTCAGTTCGATTCTGACCTTCGGCACCATTTACTTTTGCTTTCAGAAATAACCACGGCTGTCCTCGGAGCGATATCTCTTTCGAATCCTGTGGAGGCCTCGTTATTTCCAAAAGCCAAAAGTTTCGTACCCTAGAAATACTCTCTAGGATCCGCTATAGTTTTCATGTTCGGGCTCTTAGCTCAGTTGGTAGAGCGCTTCGTTTACACCGAAGATGTCAGAGGTTCGAGTCCTCTAGGGCCCACCACTTTAATACCCCCTTTTCTAAGGGGGTATTAAAGTACGTAGCAATTAGATGAAAACCGTAGGTGAGAGTCCGCTATTTCACTGCAGAGCAGGGAAAACAGCGAGGAACGAGCGTGGGGCCCACCACTTAAACACCCCCTTTCATTAGGGGGTGTTTAAGTGTGTAGCAATCATCAGGAGAGGTTGACTGGTATTGATTTTATTCTTAAATTCTATATTACTAACTCCGTTCACTTATAGTAGTGACAAGGAGAAAATAAAAATGATAGCAGAGTATAAAGAGCTTTTAGCAGAACTACTCACAGCACCTCACAAGACTTTTGACGTACTTATCGTAAAACAGGTTACCTACGAAGGAGTGGGCTATGACGCTGACTGGCTATTTGGCAACTTCCATAAGCTCCCGCAAGAGACAAACAGTTGGCCTCTGTCTCTTATGGTCCACACCGAGCTAGAGCCGGATGAGGTCGAGGTACTCTTTTACTGGGAAAGGCAGGAGCAACCCACACTGGGTCCTGTCTATTACTTCTATGGCGTAAGTAGGATTCATAATGTAATCTACCTCATTACTTTATCGGAAGAAGGCAACCCTAAGCCAACTGAAGGACAAGCAATACCAAGACTGGTTGAGTACAGGAAAGCTGAGGGCAGTGAACTCGATGAACTTGCACCGTTAATGAAGTACTTTAAAAAGTAGTTTTAACTACTATAACTAGGCCACCAGACGCATTAGCGTTTGGTGGCCTCATTTTTATAAAAATGTATCGCTTGGCTGTAATCTTAGATATACCTGTTTTGTTTCCACCAACCCAATGCTGTACACTTACATATATGGTTGCCTTCTTTGTTTTCTGGTATCTCACGTCGCCTGGGCGGTTTTATCGTGGTACGAAGAAGTTGATTGAGACCATCGATCAAAATATTGCCGTTCTTGAGACGGCACAGCATATTACCGAGCCGATCTTCCAAGACTACACGAAGCAGGGAAGGGTACTCGGGTTTTTCTTCCGCCTTGGGAGAATACTCGTTGGCCTGTTTCTCTATGCCCTGATCGCACTTGGCGGCGTGGCACTCCTTCTTTTCTTTTGGGCAGTCCCCATCCTTTGCATAGTCAGCATTGTCAGTGGGCTAACCGGTCCCCAGGGAGGTACTGATGTCTAAGTTACTTTTACAGGGAACCACTGAAGAGGGTGCTTGGACTGCAGCTGTACCGCTGAATGCACAGCATGAGCAAGTCCCACTTGGAGAGAATACTACCCTTCTTACCGCCGGGATTTGGCTGGCACTAGCAGTGTGTGGTCTCTCTTCTGCAATTCTTTTTGCCGAAGGTGTTAGTATGAGTAATCTTTTCTGGTCAGGAAGCCCCCTCGGGATTCCTTTAGGTGCTGCTGGTATCGTAGCCCTCATGCTCTACACCAAGCGATCATTGACTATCCAGCCTAGTCAGAAGCTCGTATCTCTTAGTGGTGATCTTACGGGAGTATTTTTCCCTACGCTAACTCACCTGTTTCGCTCCTCATGGAGTGTACTGCGAGCACGACATGATGCCGTACTTGATGTGCCAAATCTTCTCTTTGCCTCGCTCCTGCAGCCACGTGTCCGCCTTATCCTTGAACGACTCGAGCTTACACCCAATTCCCTCTTGGATACTCTCCAGACGCTCCTGCCGCATACTCCTCGTGAGGGTATGCATGAACTTGCGCCTGAGCTTAGTGAAGTTTTTTCCCGAGCACTTGCCATTGTAAAAGAGGTTGGAGCCCCGCACCTTCATGAAGAGCATGTCTTTGTAGCCCTCCTTGAGCATTCACGTATTGCGGAACCTATAAAGTCACTGAAGATCTCTTCGAAACAACTCATTGAGGCTATTACCTGGTATGCAAGTCAGGAAAGCTGGTATGCAGCATTCCATACCACCGGTTCTTCAAGCTATATGAACCGTGCCTGGACCGCACTCCCAACGCCTTTCCTTGACCAGTACAGCAGCGACCTCACCAACCAAGTACGAAGTGGTAAGACTCATAAAATTGTTGGCTTTGAGCAGCCTATGCAGCATGTGCAGGAGGCTTTGAGTCGTACCAAGCGTAACAGTGTCTTGTTTATTGGAGATTCAGGTAGTGGTAAGCACGCCGCTCTCGAGCGTGTTGCCCAAGAAATTGTGATGGGCACCCACCTACCCAGTCTTCATGATGTGCGCATGCTTGAGCTTCATATTGCCGAGATGCTTGCACAACCAACTCCCGCTGATGAGTTACTAAAGCATGCTCTCCAGGAAGCAGCTCAGGCAGGAAATGTGATCATTGCACTACCCCACATTGAGAACCTGATTCAGCATGGTCAGGAAGGTAGCACCCTCGTAGCCGAGATTCTCAACCGAGGCTTCCAGGTACTTGCAACCACAACCTACCCCGCATTCCACCAGTATATTGAGCAACAACCCCTCTTCCGTGAGCAGTTTGAGGTTGTGGAGCTCGGCGAGATTGCCGAAGATGAGGCAGTTGCAGCTGTACTCACTGAGCTTCCTGCTATTGAGCGTCGCACCGGTGTACGCATGACGCTTCCCGCCGTCCATGCCGCCGTAACGCTTGCCCGTAGATTCTTTAGTGAGGAAGCACTCCCTGGCAGTGCCATCACCCTTCTTGATCAGGCTGCTGCCCGTGCCGTCCTAAAGGGTGCCCGGTGGCTTGATCACACGCTTATTACAGAAACACTCGAAGAGAGTGTTCATGTACCCGTGCACGATGTCACCCAAGAAGACGCACAGGAGCTCTTGCAACTTGAGGATAGGTTGCATATGCAAGTTATTGGCCAGCGTGAGGCTGTGCACGCGGTGAGTGAAGCCATCCGCAGAGCGCGCGCTGGTATCCGTAACGAAGAACGGCCAATTGCCAGCTTCCTCTTTGTTGGACCTACTGGTGTTGGTAAAACTGAACTTTCAAAGGCACTGGCCAAGACGTATTTCCAACAAGAATCAGCAATGATTCGCTTCGATATGTCT
>JAGVEG010000097.1 GCA_020058355.1 Candidatus Berkelbacteria bacterium | reverse complement strand
GGGAGTCCCCTTGCCCTCACTACAGCAGGTACTGCTCAACACCCACGGATCTACACACCTAGTGAACTTGAAACACTCTATCCTGCACGTGCTTTGGATCTGGTTCTCGATGCCGGCACACTTCCCGTGCGCCCACCCTCCGCCGTGATCGATACCACTAAGGATACGCAGGTAGTACGCCCCCACCCCTCTCTTCCTGCAGATGAGGTTATTCTGAGTCATTCCCCCGAAGAAACCATGCAGTATGCGCGTGGGTTGATTGAGCGTAACCACGCACAAATTACCGAGACTGGCCTCGTCCTCCTCCTTGAAGGACCGCTTGGTGCTGGTAAAACTCACTTCACTCACGGGGTGGCCGCAGCTCTTGGTATTCAGGAGCACATGCAGTCACCCACCTATACTCTGGTGCATGAATATGACCAAGATGACACTCGTCTGATTCACGCTGATCTCTGGCGCCTCACCGAAGCCACTCTTGACGAGCTCGATCTACGCCGCGCCCTCCAGCCTGGGACAGTACTCGTTATTGAGTGGCCAGCTCCCATCCTCGAAGAGCTCCGATCAATCCCGCATGAACATCTCTTCTTTACCGAGCCAACCCGTGAAACCCGTGAATTGCGCCGTTACCACCACAAGCCATGACCATTCTTGCCATCGATACCAGCTGTGATGAAACCAGCGTTGCGGTAACCTGTGACCGCCAAGTACTGAGCTCGGTGGTGAGCAGCCAGATTCGCTACCACAGGAAGTTTGGTGGTGTGGTGCCGTTTCTTGCTGGTCGTCTGCACACTGAACGCATTTCCCGTGTTACCGAGCTTGCCCTCCAGCGAGCCGGACTCACCTGGTCTGAGATCGATGTATTGGCGGTCACCGCCGGTCCTGGCCTTGCGCCCGCCCTAGAAGCCGGGATTAGCTATGCCAAGACACTGTCCGCTGAGCACAACCTTCCTCTCTACGCCGTGCACCACATGCTCGGCCATATTGCGAGCTGCTGGGCACATGGCAGCCGCGTACTGCCTGCCCCGTCTCTTCCTGCCATTGCCGTACTGGTATCCGGTGGGCACACCGAGATTGACCACATTAGTGAAGACGGTATCGTGCAGATTCTGGGGTGCACCCGCGATGACGCGCTTGGTGAAGCCTACGACAAAGTCGCCCGCCTCCTGGGCCTTGGCTATCCTGGCGGCGTTTTACTTGCTCGTCTTGCCGAAGAGGGTGATGCTTCTCAGTACCCCCTCCCCATTGCCATGGAGCGCAGTGGCGATCTTGATGTAAGTTACTCAGGCATTAAAACGGCTGTCCGCTATCTTGTTGAGGAACTTGGTACTCTCTCAGCCGTACAAACCCGCGACATTGCCGCCAGCTTTGTCCATGCCGCCCACGAAACCATTGCCCGCAAAGTACTCAAGGCCCTCGACCAGCACCCGGTAGAGAGTATTGTTTTGGCTGGTGGTGTAGCTGCCAACACGGCCCTGCGTGCCCGTCTCCGCCAAGATGCCCGCGCACAACATCTTCCCCTCGTTACTCCGTTCAGGAAGCAGCTCTGCACCGATAACGCCGCCATGATTGGCGTGGCTGCGTGGTGGGGTATCGAGCGTGGCCAGAAACCTGTTATCCTAGAAACATTGGAGCGTGAGCCCGGTATCCGCTTCCCGAAAATGGGAAGTAGCGAGGTAGTCCTCCCCGCTCACGCCCTGCTTGGCAAGAGCGCCAAGATACAGTAGCGTATACCTGTCAGAGTGAGTGGTACTCATAGACACCCGCCAAAGACACCGACAATTCGGGCCCATGGCTCAGCTGGTAGAGCGCCTCCATGGCATGGAGGAGGTCAGGAGTTCGAATCTCCTTGGGTCCACCACAAGCGACTTTCGAGATTTCGGAGGTCGTTTTTGTTTTACTAGAGCGGATATTCAGAGTTCTAACTGATATTCTTTCTGATCTTTGTACTTTTTTCTTAATATGCATCTACTGTAAGCATATATCCACATTACTCCACGACCATGGAATCACCTGATCTGTACACCAAGCTTCTTGATCTTGTTGATCAGCACAGTGCCCACTACACAAAGATTGAGCACGAGCCCCAAGGACGCTGTGAGATCGTGAGCCCAATGCGCGGTCACGATGTCTCTGACGCCGCAAAGTGCATGATTCTCGTGGTGAAGATCGGCAAAAAGAGTAAAAAGTTTGTCTTGGCAGTAGTTCCCGGTAACGCACAACTGGACCTCAACGCGATTAAGGCCCTGTTTGACGGAACCTATATTTCCTTTGCCTCACAAGACATTGCCGAAGAGCTCGCCGGAAGTGTTGCAGGAACCGTACTCCCCTTTGCGTTTAACGCTGGGCTTGAGCTGATTGTTGATCCAAGCCTTAAGGACCACGAATACATCTACCTTAACGCCGCCAAGCTTGATGAATCACTCAAGCTTTTGACCAGCAACTATCTACGGATCACTGACCCACGATTTGAGCGGATTACGCAATAGGCTGCAATTGTTCACCCAACTTTTGAGACGCGGTAGTAAGCCAGTTAGTCCGTTGTAGGCCAGCCTTACAACGTAGGAGTAAGTACACCACTTGCTCCTACTTTATTTCTCTTTAATCATTTTCAGATGGTTTTTGTCTTCTCAGGACTATCTGTAGTACTATGTAGAGCGCAGCTGCCAGAACTTAGAGGTTGAGAAAAACAGTAAGACAGCCATTAAAAGCAGTGGGATCATTTGAGTACCGTCAAAGAAGAGGGCTGCAATTGGCATTAAAACCACCCATGCATTCGCACCTATTACACCGAGAATAATATGGAGTATTAATAACCTTGAATAACCTGCACTTGAGAACGGCACACGGGACGCGCCGCGGATAAGAAGCATCAATGGGATCAAAAAGATGAGCAAGGTCAAATTCCCGTAGCCATAATCACTTACATACGACTTCTTAAGATACCAAGCCTCATAGAGAAGTGGTGGAATAATGAGTATGAGATAAGTGAAAGGATTCTGCTTGTTGCTTAAAGAGTTCATAATTGTCATCCGAAAATATTTCAGATTACATGCTGACGGTATGTATAAATTTTACGCCACAACGATAGTATGCACCAGCCTAACTAAACGGATGCAGTGGACCAACCTTCTGAGCTACTCCAGCAGAACGCGCACGAGCTAGTAGGTATTTAAACCGCTCTGTCATCGCCGGCTGGGTGTCATATCCGACTGTCATCCGAGCCATCTCGGGACCAAAGGCACGCACCACACGTAAGGCCACGTTTGTATCCAGTACTAGTTTTGGTGTGTAGTCAGCCCAGTAAGTAGCAATGGCGCGCTGCCGGAAGATATTCAGGAGATATTCTTTTTCATAGCGCACTTCATCCCCGCCCCACTCAGCTTGCGCTTGCTGCAGGGTGCGACCAGATCCATCGCTTAGCATATCGGTTGCCTCAATCATCTCAGCAACACACCAAAGATGATCAGCCTCAGAGAGATGCTCGTGCTGCGCATAGTAGTATCCATGACCGAGTACATCCTGAACGTCCTCGCGTGTAGTTTTATATGAAGGTGCAGGCAGTGCCTCATCAACAAGTATAGTACGCAGTACTTCTGACAAAGCTTTTTTCACTGCATAGCGAAGCGTAAATGCAGCGCATGAGCCAATGATAAGCGCACGCCTACCTATGGGTCCTCGTGCTATCGCCATAACAACAGGGACGAGATCTTGTGAGACGTCCTTCAGTACTATCTCCCAACCAGATAGCTCAAGCAATTTGATCTGCTGGCGAGACTGCTCATCAATACTTTCTTGAGTAATCGTTGGGCACGGCACCCCAGAATGCCAGGCACACATCAGCGCCTCGTGCTCGCAGAGCTCAAGGAGCGCATTAGTGAGCGCGGCATCAGTGCTCTGATGCGCAGCAACCCCAGAAATATTAAGCGGAGCACAAGGCATGCGGCCGAGTTCTGTATAATCAATCGGATGATAGAGGGCGTCAATCGGGGCTAGGCAAGCTTGTTCAGCAGTGAGACCGGTGAGCAATTTCCAGTGAATCGACCCAGCAGAAATAAGTGCCGACTCAGTGGTTCCGAGTTGACGAGGGCTTGGCGTAAGTGACTGTACTTCAGCCCAGGGTGCGTGCAACATGCCTTCTAATGAGTACTCGGCGAGCTCATATCGCTCGACCGTTTCCATGATTGCCTTGCACCCAGCAAGTGAAGGATCGGGATCGGCTCCCCACCCCACGTTAATAGAGGACTGATCCTGGATTAACCGTGGTGAGAATCCAAGGCCGCAATACACTGAAAGGCCGTAGTGATCCGGGGCCTCCACCTTCTTTACTTCACGAACAATCCTCCCCGGTCCCACCACATGTCGCTCCAGTAGGTCTTGGTACTCGTGTAGCACGGGGACATGTGTAGAAACCTCTCCGTCACACAAAACACCCTCATTAGCGAGTCGCTCAAGAAGAGTACTAACTTCTTGGTGCGGAAAGCGCGCTAAGAGGGTTTCTTTTGTGGTACCGGTCAGTAGCTCGATAATAATTGACTGAGTATGCACGCTCGTAAACTGCATTAGTGGATGTGAGTCACCAATTCGGTACAGATCAATAGAATCTGGACGAGGTACAACATCCCAACCCGACTGCAGCGAGAGCATTAGTACTGACTAGCGAGGAAGTGAGGGATGCGTTGGCGCGCTATCGGGCATAGGAATCTGGGGTTTGATAGGGCTGTTGGCCATAGGGGTATACTACTTATATAGATCACTATAAGATTGCTTTACACATTGTCAACACAGTGTTACAACAAATAATATTCTGTGTAATGCTCCTGTTATACCCACTTACCCCTAAGGTTTGACCATGGACACAACTAGTAACGAATCTGTGTTACGGCAACTTGAAGAAATTGGCTTATCTGGCCATGAAGCTGAGATCTATCTTGAGATCCTCCGCTATGGCGAGGCCTCAGTTGGCATGGTCCTTGAGAAAGTGCCCCTTCACCGTGAGCAGGCATACCGAGCGCTTCATAGACTAGAGGCCGCCGGTTTAGTGCGTCAGCTTATTAAGCACAAGCGCGCCTACTTTCGAGCTACCAATCCCGATATCCTCATTCAGCGCGTCAAAGCAAAGGTTGAGATAGCGGAATCGCTCCAGCCGCTCTTAACCAGCATGTATCAGCACCACCCCCATGTGGTGCAGGTGCGCGAAGACACTGAGGCATTCGTTCACCTGTTTGAAGATATTTACCGAACCGTCGGCAAGCAGGGCGAGTATCTTATCCTGGGAGGAATCGGCACCGCATTCTATAACCTTGACTCAGTACGGCCTCACTATCACAAGTACGCAACACGATACGCAAAAGCGGGTATTAACTTACGCATGATTTCATTCGGTGGACAGGATTTTACCACCCAGTACTGGGCCCAGAAACTTCTCGAAGTGCGTGAATTGAACGGATCTTACGGCTCACCGGTTGCCACCGTTCTCTATGGTAACAAGATTGCTCTTGAGGTTATGGATCCAGAGAATGTATCCATTATTACAATCGAGAACGAGAAAATTGCCGCTGCCTACCGCCAGCAATTTGAAACGCTCTGGCAGATGGCAACGGTGATTCCGCGGCCAGGTACACCTGCGTAACAGTGTGCTAGGGTAGTCCAATTATCATCCGTAACGTCCCCATATGTCTTCACTCGAAGCTTCTGCGGCGCAGTTTCACTCCTTGGCGGATGACCTATTGATCGAGTCACAACTCTTGTCGGTACTGGACATGTTCGGCACCACTGAGATTTCTGGATCCTACAGCTACAATCTGATGATGGTTGGTGATATTG
This sequence comes from Candidatus Berkelbacteria bacterium, assembly GCA_020058355.1. Classification (GTDB taxonomy): domain Bacteria; phylum Patescibacteriota; class UBA1384; order CAILIB01; family CAILIB01; genus JAGVEG01. The sequence goes on along the minus strand of JAGVEG010000097.1, from coordinate 4,999 downwards.
ATATCCGCGTTGAGACACCCACTCCACATGAAGCTGCCCAAAACGCGATGATCGCTCTCATGCAGCAAGATTACTGGCGCTCATGCCAGTACTTTGACTGGCAGCAGTTTCGGCGCGTTGGTTTTCCGGAAGGCTACTATGTAGGCCTTTCGGCAATTATTAAGGAAGTGAAGTTTAAGATTGATATCTGGTTTGTGACGAGTGCAGCAGCTGCGGGCAACCGGGATCTTGAAGAGACACTCCGCACCCTCTCGCCAGAGAAACGCGAACTGATTCTTGCGAGCAAGAAACTTGCACAGGATTCCGGTCATAAGATTGAGAGCTATGCCATCTACCAAGCGGTGCTACGTGAGGGAATTGAGCGTCCTGAAGACGTTTTAGCGTACTTGCAAGCTAGTAGTACCTTGGGTTAGGAAGTAAATCGGTAAAACGAGGTAGAAGCTACTTACCCTTCTTCACAGAGAAAACAAAGGTGAGTGGTAATTTATCTGGAAGACCAACTCCCTCGTACCTTTCTCAACAATCTTGTAGCGTATAGTGCCACTTCCAATACAGTTTGGTAAAAAAACTAAGCACAGCAATCGTATAGCCGCCAGGAAAGACTGGCAAAATTTCAACACGTTGAGGACATTATTGAGCAACCATCCTTTAACCTCAGGATTTCCAAGCTCAACCGTAGCGCCAGAAGGGACATGAGCATTCTATTCATGTTTTTGTCTTTCTCCCTATACGAATACAGGTAGTCGGTAGTTGCAAAGTTTTTCTTTACTGTAAAGAAAAAACTGAACACAGATGTGTTTCGTCAGAATTTTCACACTAATTTCATACACCCAGGCAATGCTAGAACTATCACCACTAAAACAGTTCTATGCATGTCATTCTTTTCAGTACCGATGGATCCGGGGTAGATCCGCTTGTTCGTACCTTTGCCGGCCACCGGATTGATTCGCAGGTGGCGAGGAGCCTGGAGCATACGCTCGATCTTCTCCAAGATAAAGAAGCCGTCGCGATTATCGTGGTGCACAGCGGCTCCCCCACCCTCCTTGGCCACATCTGGAACCGGATTCTTGCCGAGCACCCGAAAGCCCTCACCGTAACCATTACCAAGAATCAATCATCGCTTGATCGCGCAGCCTTCTTGGGCCTTGGTGTGAAGCGGTACTACATCCAACCGTTCTACCACAGTCACCTGATTGGCGAGGTTGTCAGCCACTCCTCACGCATGAAAGACCCGCGCATACCCGCCGTACTAACCCAACAATTTACCCTCGATCTTGTGGGGCGCGAGGCAAAATATAAAGAAAAGGCTCTTACGCTCACCAAAACTGAATTTGATCTGCTGGCCGCACTGATCCGTCGGCGCGGCAGCGTACTCACCAGGTTACAGTTATGGGAGGAGGTGTGGGGGTATGAAAGCTATCCGCTCGCAAATACCATTGATGTTCATATGAACCGCCTGCGGCGCAAGCTACCTGCGGAGGCTGCCCGGCAGATTCGCACTATTTACGGAGTGGGCTATCAGTTCCTGACTGAACCCGAGCTTGCTGAGCCACTGACTGTACCACAGCAACTCACGGTGGCGCGCCTCCAGATACACTAGCTCGCTGCAGATGCGGGCGGCGAGCTCCTTACCCGCTACATCTGTAGCACACACCACCTCATCATCAGTAAACACAAGATCACCGCTCTCAATGAGCTGCTTCGTTACCCCATAGACGCGAGACTTACTAATTACGTGATCTCGAGGCACTTCATGAAGTAACTGCCACAGTTGATAGCGCTTATGTGGTGTGGCACAAACCGCCTGAATGAGAAGGGAGAAATAGGTATGCATAGCCCCATCGTGCAGATGCAAATGACCTTTCAACAAGATTCGATCTGACCTAAATACCTGCTACAGTAGTACTAGTATCTGCAATCACGCTAATTCTGACGATTATGTACAATCACCAAGAAATTGACGCTCAGTGGCAGAATGCCTGGGTTTCCCAAAAAACCTTCGCAACACCCTCAGCCGCTGACCCCCGTCCCAAGATGTATATCCTGGACATGTTTCCCTACCCATCTGGTAGTGGTCTTCATGTAGGTCATCTTTTTGGCTATATGGGCTCAGATGTACTTGCGCGCACGGCACGTATGCAGGGAAAGGCCGTCCTTCACCCCATGGGCTGGGATGCGTTTGGACTGCCTGCAGAGAACTTTGCAATTAAGACTGGCGTACATCCAGCTCTTTCTACTAAGCAAAATGCCGCTGCCTACCGTACCCAGCTACAGGCTGCCGGCCTTTCTTATGATTGGGACCGTGAGATTGATACCAGTGATCCCGAGTACTACAAGTGGACCCAGTGGCTCTTTCAACTGCTTTACAAGCGTGGCCTTGCCTACCGCAAAGAAGGCTTGGTGAACTGGTGCCCGAAGTGTCAAACCGTCCTTGCGAATGAGCAGGTTGTTGGCGGTCAGTGTGAGCGCTGCCAGACCGTGGTTATTCAGCGCAACCTAGAGCAGTGGTACTTCAAGATTACCGATTACGCACAACGCCTGATTGATGATATTGAAACGGTCGACTGGCCCGAGCGCATTAAGGCAATCCAGCGCAACTGGATTGGCCGCTCAGAAGGCGCCCATATTCCTTTTAGTGTCGTTAATGACACCAAGGTGCTAACTGCCTTTACTACGCGACCCGACACCCTCTTTGGGGTGAGTTACGTAGTGATTGCCCCTGAACACCAGCTTTTGGATACCCTTGCTCCAGAGAGTCACAAGGAAGCAATTGCTACATTCCGCGCTCAAATTGCCCAGGAAACAGAGCTCGAACGCACTCAGCTCGTTCAGGAAAAGCGTGGTGTTGATACCGGTATCCGCGTCCTTCACCCGATTACTAAGCAGGAGTTGCCAGTTTGGACCGCTGATTACGTCCTTGCCACCTACGGCACCGGCGTAGTTATGGGCGTACCTGCACACGATGAGCGTGATGCCGCCTTTGCCGAGAAGTACGGTCTGCCAAGTACGGTAGTCCTGGATGGTGAGCCGTTTGCCCATGCTGGAGCTGCTACCCTTCTTGCTTCTGGTGACTTCACCAGCAAGCAAAACACCAAGGAAACTATGCAGGCAATCACCAAGGTTGCTGGCGGTGAATGGACGATTACCTATCGTCTCCGTGACTGGCTTGTTTCTCGTCAGCGTTTCTGGGGTGCGCCCATCCCTATGCGTTCAGAAGTGGGTACCCGCAATCTTGAGCTCGTTCCTTCTGAGCAGCTCCCCGTTGAGCTGCCAATGGATGTTGATTTCTTACCAACCGGTCAATCTCCACTTGCCGTAGCGGATCACTGGCGCCTCTACGAGGATGGCGGCACTACCTACGAGCGCGAAGCTGATACCCTTGATACCTTTGTCTGCTCATCATGGTACTTCCTGCGCTTTTGTAACCCCCACACCCACGATCAGGCCTTTGACCCTGAGGCAGTGAAGCACTGGATGCCGGTAGATATGTACATTGGTGGCGCCGAGCACGCTGCCATGCACTTGCTGTATGCTCGCTTTATTACCAAGGTACTCTTTGATGAAGGACTTGTTCCATTCAAGGAGCCCTTCCAGACCCTTCGTAACCAAGGCATGATCTTGGGACCTGACCACCAGAAGATGAGTAAGTCCAAGGGTAATGTTATCTCTGCCGCTGAAACTATTGCCGAGTACGGAGCTGATACCTTCCGCACCTACGAGCTCTTCATGGGTCCTTACGATCAAGAAAAGCCATGGAGCACCACGGGTATCGTTGGTGTGCGCCGCTTCCTTGAGAAAGTCTGGGCATTGCAAGAAAAGGCCGTCGCGCCCGTTGCCGATGAGACTGAGCTTCATTTGATTAACCAGGCAATTGCCGCAGTTACCACTGAAATTGAAGCCACCCGCTTTAATACAGCTATCGCCAAGATGATGGAGTGTGTGAACGCACTCGGTAAACAGTTTGCTATTACCCGCGATACCTACGAGAAGCTCTTACTGATCCTCAATCCGTTTGCACCTCACTTTACTGAGGAGCTTTGGCACACCGTCCTTGGACATGCTGATATGTGCTCACTTGCTGAGTGGCCTTCTGTAGACGAGCGCTACCTACAATCTGCTGCGGCCACCTATGCCGTACAGATTAACGGTAAGACCCGTGGCACCATCTCCATGGCTACCGATGCAAGTGAGACCGAGGTAGTCGCTGCTGCCAAGGAAGAGCAGAATGTAGCCCGGTACCTTACTGAGGGCGAAGTAGTGAAAACCATTTTTGTCCCCGGCAGAGTGGTGAGCTTTGTGGTGAAGTAGCCCACCGTGAAACAAGTAATCCCGCTCCTGGGTGAGCGGGACTTTTACTTTGGAAATAACCCCGCACCGGAATGATGCGGGATATATTTTTCTCTAAAAACTAGGCAACAGGTGCCATGTAGAAGTACTCTTCTACAATCATGCCATCGCGAACCTTGTAGAGGCCGTACTCATCACCAACCATTTCGCCAACGCCTGGGATGGTAACGTCCATCATGAACTTCACGAGGAAGGTGTCGTGGTTAACGAAAGCAACTTCAGCGCGAGCGGTGCGGATCTCTGAGTTACCAAAGAACCATGCAGTATTCGCCATTACAGCTTCCTTACCGTGGGTCTCGGAACGATCACCCTCGGACTGCTCATAATTCACCACATCAGCGTGGTAGAGCTCTTCCTGAGCCTGACTTGCCTTACCCTCGTTAAAGAGTTCAATGAGGCGCTTTGCAACGGTAGTAGTATCCATAGCGGAAATTACAGATAGATGTCAGTTGACTTACTTAGTACATCATTCTTACTTTACTTTGTAAAGTGGTGACATTTCTGCTAGAGTCTTCGCATGCGAACCGATCTTTGCACCGAACAAGCAACCACTATCTCCTGCCCTGCTACCAGAGCTGCGGCCTTGGTTGGTGATGTATGGATCCTGGCCATTATGAGTGAACTTCTCGGTGAGCCCCAGCGGTACGGTGGC
>JAGVEG010000067.1 GCA_020058355.1 Candidatus Berkelbacteria bacterium | reverse complement strand
CAAACAATGACCCCTATGGGGCTTCGTTTCTCAAGTTCTCGACGATATTCAACACTAGTGTGAGCGGTGTCGGTGCTTACGCCGAAGGGACGAATAAGCGCATTGGCTGGATGGCCAGTCTCACCGGCCCAGACCGACAATTTGGGGTAATTCCCAAGTGGCAGCGGTCGCTCGATACTAATGTCCGGCTCAACTACTCAGTTGCCGGCTTTAACGCCGGCATCAGCCAGAGATTCGGCACACCCCTCACAGCTTTCCACCTTAACAAGGTGCAGGAAGCTACTGAACTCACTGGGGAAACATGTGCGGGCCAGACCTACGTCATGGGGCTGCGACAAATCACACCCCGGTTACGTGTTGGGGTCCGCCGAGAGTGGCTCAGTGATGGAAATACCACCGGAGCAGTGGCAACACTGTCCGTGGGAAATAGACAGGAGGTCCGTGCTCTCTACCAAGGGAGGACTGCAACACTACAGCTCGGTCAACGTTTCTAGATTCAGGACCAGCCGACGAAGGCTTCTTCGTTGGCTGGTTTTTACTTTTCTAGTTCCGATTCAGAATCATCAGACCAAAAATCTTCAGGAACTTCCTCACTCTTAACCCCTCCCACTTCATATACATAGTAATACTCTTTTGGGTCGTGCTGACCAAAAGCATTCATACGTCGTACCGGTTCACTCAATGAAGTGATCTCGCGTAGTGCCTCCCATAATACCGGCATGGAGCGCCAGTAGATGTCTCCCCAGGCAATGTGCCCAGGTGGAACCTGCTGGGCACCACCGTGACGACCTCCCCGATACCAAAAGCGTGCAAGCGGCCTGGGGAGGTTAATGGCAATAAGTACACTACCTGTGTCAGGAACAGACTTGCCGATATGCTTGGCAATAAATGATGTCCGCTCCCTACCCATCAAGAGTGTGCACTGTGGTCGCGTATAGCCTCGCTTGATAAAGTTCTCGCGTACCTCGCTAGTAAATTCAGGGTTCATAACTGAGTACAACTCTAGGAAGCGAGTCATACCCGCATTGTAGCGCGCAACCAACGAAAGACAGCGATCCATATAATCACGGATATCCTCCTCTCTCCCTTCAGGAAGGGCACCCTTAGAGGCTATAGCTTCATAATCTTCAGGCTCGATCGTTATTTCTTGCTCTGTAGCAGCAACAATCACTTCACTAATCACGTCACCAAGTTGCTCACGAAGCTTGGGACGTCCCATATACATTTCAGGAATGGCGGAGAATTGTTCGATTAAACTCTCGATGTTGCGATTTTCGAGTGCCCGCCCCCATTCTTTCTCACCAAACCATACTGCCTCACGAGCAATAGCCTCCCCCTGAAGCCCGTCTTCGATTGACTGCTCGGCCTCAAGACGTGGATATTTTTGGGCATAGGCAAGCTCTTCGGCTACCGGTTTTCTTGGGCGATGAGGAACTCGAGATGGAAGCGTTAATTCTCTCATCGATTTAGCCACGTAATACTAATCTGTAGCACGCTCGCAATACTCACCCAGACAACATAAGGGAGAAGTGCATAGGCAAGCGCGCGCTGTGTTGGAAAAAGCTGCACGGCGCTCAGTATCGCAGTACTCAGCACAACCAGAATTACCAGGCTGGCAAGTGGCAGGTTACGGAGCCCGAACTGCACTGGTGTGAACGAAAAGTTAGCAATCAGGTTCATGACGATTATGACAGGATAGAGAATCGTCCAAATAGCTCCGATGATACTAGCGTCTGGCGTCCAACTCGGCTTCTGCAGCTGGGCGTACCAGGTGGGGAAATCTTGCATAGCCCCAGCATACCATTATTTCAATATCTGAACGCTTATTCATTGCTATACTTTAATCACATGAACCCCTCCTTCACCTTTAGCGCCACTCCCTGGGAATATCCCGGCAAAGCTGCATGGACGTTTCTCTCAACCCCACCCGACGTTACGGCTGCAATTAGTGATCTTGCCAGTGGCACCCTGCGACGAGGGTTTGGCTCGGTAAAGGTGCGCGTCTCAATTGGCATGACCACCTGGACTACCTCAATCTTCCCCGATACAAAAATTGGCACCTACCTCCTCCCCATTAAAAGGGAGGTGCGCATCCGGGAAGGGATTACTCCTACCACCAACTGTGAAGTGTACTTGGAGTGCCTTCTCTAGTGCGTTACTATTTTTCGAAAGTAGGAAGCATACTGGTAATAACCATTGACCCAAAGATACCCATCTTTAAGAGATCATTGTCGTGGGTAAGAAAGAATTGGCACTTTTCTAGTAGTGCGCTCTGCAACTGAATATTGTCTTCAATATCTTTAGTTGGCCCATAAAGAGCAGGAATAAGCACCTCATCATCCAATGCCGCCATTTGGTACGTGTTCACGATTGCGGTAAGCATTTCTGAGGGACATTTCACCTTCCCAACGTAGGCAACAATTGAGAGTGATGCAGGTGAGATAACCAGGTCATGACTGTACAACTGCTCACCCAAGTTAGGGTTTCGCCACGTAACGTCAATGAGGTAGTTTACGTCAAGAAAGACCTTTGCCATATTTTTCTTGCAGATGCTGATAATAATCTGCTTCCGAACGTAAACCGGCACTGTGTTGCCCCGCAAGGAACTGAATAGTTTTAAGACCATCTTCTACGGAGATTGGCTTCTTTACCAATGGTGGTACGATGGTTCCCAGTACTTCAGAACGATGAAGAAGGATTACCTCTTGTCCACTTTTAAGCTGGGCTACAAGCTCACTCGATTTTGTCCGAAGATCGGTGGTGGTTATGTACTTCATGTATTAAAGTATACATTTAAATGTACATTTGTGCAATCTGCTCAAGAAATCGCTAGGATACGCAGTATGCAACGCGCGCGAACAATTCAGACCGTCTTGGGGGCGGTTATCCTTGTTGCGGCAATTGTCTTCTTTGCGCGACAATTTGCCGTGTTACGTAGCGACCTTTCAGCTTCACAGGGTGCTTCGTGGTGGTGGCTTGGTATCGCACTGTTTTTCCAAGCTACTTACTACCCGGCATATGGATCAATCTTTCGTACCGCCTTCACAACGCTTGGCGCGCCAATAACCATTCGCCAATCAGTGAGCACCGCACTTCGCTCGCGAGTAATTGGTATCGTAACCCCAGGTGGCGCACTGGGGAATCTACTCTTTGTTGAGCAGGTAAAGAAGAACGGCCACGAATCGGGTAAGGCATACTCGGCCCTATTGATTGCTCTTGCGAGTGACTACCTCGGCCTCTTCTTTCTCGCCGGCATCAGTACTATATTCCTCCGTGGAGCCTTCACGGCCACTGAGCAGACTGCCGCCACTATTGTGGCTGGCATGATTGCTACGATTATCACGGTACTTACTCTCTTGCTCCTCCTCCCCAACCTCCTGGCCCGTGTATTAACACCACTCGAACACCTCTTACTCCTTATAAAGATTCCGCGAGGCTGGGCGCATCGTGGCGTAGAAACCCTACGGCAGACTATCGCTGAGATCTGGCATCACCGCAGGGCATTTCTCATCTGTTTACTCTGGTCACTTGCCGCCCACGCTACCAATCTTGCGGTATTTGCCGCTATTTTTCTTGCCTTCCACCAGCCGATTTTCTTCTCACAGCTCTTAGTGGTCTACACCACCGCCATGCTCCTCGTAGTGTTCTCGCCCACGCCACAAGGAATTGGCATTGTAGAGGGTGCTGCGAGTGCCTTACTTATTTCCTTCGGGTTTGCCACGCCAATCGCTCTGGCTGTTGTCCTTCTTTTTCGTGTCTACACATTTTGGCTCCCCCTCCTCCTCGGTATCGCTTCATTTGCAAAGAACCTAACTCAGCGCATACCTAAGACATATGGCCGATAACCAATCACCAACCCCTTACTACTGCATCGACGGACTGTTTATTGCCGTGTTCGGCATAACCACCCTGATTGCCGGTGGAATCTACCTGGTTGTAAAAGTTCTGAGCTAACACACATAAAAACCGCCTCATGGCGGTTTTTTGGTTCTTGACTAGAGAGGCTTAAGTGAACTTGGGCTGCCACTTGCCTTTGGGGTTGCCGTTGCTGCAGCTGGCGTTGGCGTTGCAATTGCGCCACCCTGTGATCCCGCGGCGGCAGGGTCTTGGCTTCCAACAGGGATAGCACTTACAATCTGGCGAGTCTCCTGACGATAGAGTACGGCAAGACCTGTCTCTTGATACAGAAGGACAACATCGCCCTGCTGTGCCTTCTGGTAGAACGGCTGCTCAGCAAGCGCTGCTGGATCGGAAACAGTTGCGTAGAGCAAAGGTTGCTCATCCTTACCAACGGCAAGCTTACCCCGTAGCTGCTTCTGCAACTTCGCAGTAAGCTCACGCTCTTGACGGGTTGGGTCTTGCAGACGACGATTCTGGACAAAGAGATAGGCTGATACTGCCACCAGGACAACAAGAACAATAGTGACAATGATTGGGCCAAGACGACGTGACTTCGATGGTTGCATGCAAATAAATTACGCGGAGTACTCTTCTAGACTAGCAGATCTGGACGTGGCGTCGACAATTACTTACCGGCAAATGCCGCCTCAAGCTCTGGAACGCTGATCTTCTGCATACCAAGCATGGCCTGCATGGCGCGTCCCGCAGCTTCCCGATCTGAGTCACTAAGCAATTGCCCCATGCGCTTGGGGATGATTTGCCAGGAAAGTCCGAATTTATCCTTGAGCCAGCCACACTGACTCTCTTCTCCACCGTCGGCAGTGAGCTTCTCCCACAAGGAATCTACCTCTTCTTGGGTATCGCAACTGACGAAAAATGAGACGGCTTCAGTAAACTGAAATTCAGGCCCCGCATTGAGACCCATGAATTCCTGACCCTGTAGCATGAACTGCACGTACTGCACCACATCCCCCATGCGGGTAACATGCAGTATTTTTGTATCGGGGAAAATACCACAGTAGAATTCCATTGCGACTTCTGCCTGACCATCAAACCAAAGGAAGGGAGTAATTGTTTGTGACATGCTCCAAGCCTACTCGCTCGCCGGTCGTTACACAAACTCAGAGTACTACTGACCGCCGAATGGGTTTGAGTACCTTAAACTACTGGGCAGT
>JAGVEG010000072.1 GCA_020058355.1 Candidatus Berkelbacteria bacterium | reverse complement strand
GACACTGAGATAGTCCCACTGACGGAGCTTCCCCTGAAGAGAAACCGCAATATACTCCAAAAAGGTGCCTGGCTTAACACCACGTTCGCGGAGGTAGGGCAATGCCCAGTCCCAGGCATACCGCATGGGAGAGTGGCAGTAACAGATATGGGTGGTGTCGGTGTCGGTAAGAACGGCATGGCTATAGGCGCCAGCTGATGAAAGCACGATGTCGTACCCGCGCAAATCGTGTTGCTCGACCGCTGCTGGCATCGAAAGCATGAGGAGTGGTGGCACCTTGCGTAGAAACTTCCACGTCTTTTGCAGTGAGCTGGTGTAGATTGTGGCATTCGGAAAGTGCTTGGCTACCAGGGTGGGATTCGCAAAGGCGAGGTAGATCGGAGCGTCGGGGTAGCGCTCGTGAAGTGTTTTCAGAACGCGCTCAGCTCCACCAAAGGTGTAGAGAAAGTCGTGGACAAGGGCAAGGCGAGGATGGTCAGTCATGCTTCTATGCTAGCAGAGAAATGCTCGCGGTGTAGCGTAGAAAAATACGCGAGTAAGCGCTAGATTGGATGCATGCGCACAACACCCTACCGCATCGGCATCGATGCGCGATTCTTTCGCTCAAGCACCGCGGGTATCGGTACCTATACGCGGGAATTGCTTCACCACCTTTTTGCTTTGGATCAGGTTAATCAGTATGTTGTATTTATTACGCCAGCTGATGTGGCGGAGTGGGATATTGCACAGAAGAATGTACAGTGTGTGGTTACCTCGGCCACTCATTTCACCTATGCCGAGCAGACTATTTTTCTAAAAGAATTGCTGCAGGCAAAGCTAGATTTGGTCCACTTTTTGAATTTTAACCACCCGATTCTCTATACGAAGCCATTTATTGCCACGCTGCAAGATTTTACTGTCTACTACCATCCGGTGGGACGTAGTCAGAAATCACGTCTTCGCCGTGCGGCCTTTATTGCAACGCTCAAGCACTCCCTTACGGCTGCGCGGTTAATTTTGCCGATCTCGCAGAATTCAGCGAATGATGCCAAAAAAGTGTTCGGGATTCCTGAGGAAAAAATGCAGGTTGTCTATGAGGGAGGTCCTGACCAGGTGGCACTTCCCACTGATGCAAAGGAGCGTGTACACGGCTGCGTTGGTGATGCGTCGTACTTTTTGTTCGTCAGCGCATGGCGGCCGCATAAGGGCTTAATCACCCTACTTGAAGGGTATCGGCTCTATCGTGAGAGCGGTAATCGTAAGGAGAAACTTGTGCTTGTGGGAAATCAGAAGGCGGCAACCAGCGAGATGTTGGATGCGCTTGCACAACACCCGTTCCGCGACGATATTATTACGCCCGGGTTCATTTCGCAGGAAACGCTGGATAGCCTCTACGGACACACTACTGCCTTTGTGATGCCTTCCGAGTATGAAGGATTTGGTCTCGGTATTCTTGAGGCCTTTGCTCACCATGCACCAGTTATTACGGCTGATAACTCCTCACTCCCTGAGCTTGGTGGTGACGCGGTTGCATACTTTGAAACGCGCAACGCGGCATCACTCGCTGACATGCTTCAAAAGGTAGCAACTCATCCGCACTACGCTGAGGAGTTGCGTACGAAGGGGGGTAAACAGCTGCAGAAGTTCTCGTGGGACAAGTGCGCACAAGAGACACTTGAGGCATACTATAAGATTCTAGCAACTACATCATGAGTCACAAGAAACTTCCTGTTGCGATTTGTATCGTTAGTCACAACGGTGCAGCAGTGCTGTCAGATTGTTTGTCCTCCGTAGTTGATCGTGCACAGGAGATTATTGTAGTAAGTGCAGGAAGCACCGATGCAACATCAGAGATCGCACGCTCCTTCTCTGGTGTGAAGGTACTTGAGTATCCAAATGAAGTGGTAATGAAAATCAATAATATGCGTGCTTTCGCTGCGACAAGCGCTCAGTGGACTTTCTTTCTTGATGATGATGAACGATTTACTCCAGATCTATGGGAGGAGTTAGCTTATGTACTACCAACAACAAGCTATGATGGCTTTATTGTGGGACGAAAAAATTACCTAGTTGGAACCTGGATGCGACACGGAGGATGGTGGCCAGAGCGACAACCGCGTCTTTTCAGGAAAGGGAAGGGCTCGTTCAAGATGGAGCATGTGCATGAATTGCTCGATATTGACGGTACGGTCGGTGTTATTACGGAGCCCTTTGTTCATCTTACGTACCGCACGATTAGGGAACATTTCCGCAAAACAGATACCTATACTTCGTTCCAGGCGGAAAAATGGGCCGCTGCAGGGGTGCGCTGGTCACCGAAAAACCATTTAGTGTACGGATTTGGTCGACCCCTTGCTCGATTTGTTCAAAAATATCTGCTTGAACGAGGATTCTTGGATGGCTGGAAGGGGTACTACGCTGCGTTTGAGGCTGCACACTATGAGTTTCTGAGTTATATGAAAATTATCGATTCTGACCCTGCCAATAAGGGGTAAAGTCTGCTAGAGTCGCTGTGTGAGACTCCTTCGCGCCCTTCCCTTATTTCCGATCCTCATCGCTCTCTTGGCAGTGTGGTCGGCATTGTCGCCGCTCAGTTTGATCGCGGCGGTTATTAGCTGCCTACTCTTCTTGATGCTCCGAGCGCGGGGCGCTGTACTTACAGGATGGATGCAGCGCCAGACGGAAAGCCTCAAGATTCCTTGGGAGCTCGGTATTTTGGTAGGTGCACTGCTTCTTGGGCAGTTGGGGCGTATTCCACCTGGTGAGGGTGGTGCACTGCTGATGCTTGACCTTGTTCTGGTCTTCCTTGTGGTGCGAGGCATGCTTACGATGAATATGCGTGCAGTGCGTCAACTTCGTTTCTCAGGGGGTAGTGTCTGGGTCCTTGCTGCATTCGTGGTGGTGTTGGGGATGAGTCTGGTTCTGAACGACCTGCAGATTGGTACTGGAGAGCTTATTCGAAACAGCTTCTACACCATTCGTGTGGTGCTCTTCCTGCTTTTTGCGGGATTGCTGCCAACGCTTGTCCCTGCATTTAGCTGGGAGATGGTCGTGCGGTTTATCCGAATCCTTACGATCGGGTGGGTATTCCTTGGGTTTATCCAACTGTGGGTACTTCCTGATCTTGCGGTGCTTAGTGCGCTCGGATGGGATCCTCATGTGGGCCGGCTTGTCTCAACGGTCCTAGATCCTAACTTCCTGGGTGGGTCATTCGCGGTGCTCATGGCCGTTCACGGAGCTTCATTTGTGCTCGCAAGAAAGAACGGGCAAGACTCTCAGCAACGAGCGGCAGCGATGTACATTATGCTTCTTGCCGTGGGTACGTTACTTACTTTCTCGCGTAGCGGATACATTGCCGTTGTTGCGGTACTTGGTATTCTCGGTCTCACCTACCTACGCCGCCTGACACTGGGAGCCTTGATTATTATGATTCCGCTTGCACTTGCAGTGCCTCGTGTTCGAGAGCGGGTGGGTGGGCTCTTTAGCTTCGATGCTACTTCGCAGCAGCGGGTTGATTCATGGGTGCGTGGCTTCAAGGTTGCTGAGTACTTCCCAATTACGGGAAATGGGTATGGAAACTACCGTGTGGCTCAGGAGTTGGCGGGTACCCTGCCACCCGGATCAACGGGACATAGCGGCGCAGCAACAGATAGCACGTTCTTTAACTTCTTTATTGGGGCTGGTGTAGTGGGTCTCGCGCTCGCGATCGCGGCATATTTGCGAGTGATTCTCGCGGCGCGAAGGCGAGGGGTGATCGGTTTCTCAGTTATTGCGCTCCTGACAGCCCTTGCTGTGCATAGCATAATTGTTAATTCGCTCGTTAATCCGTTCGTGGTACTCCCACTTCTTGTAGTGATTGTGGGAATGCTCCGTGAATCACCGGAACGCCATGGGTGAGCGGCTGTATAAGATTGTACTTACGGGAGCAAGTGTTGCCTTCCTTGGGATGTACCTTATTTCCTTCTGGCGATTTGGGTACGTAGTGCCACCTGGTGGTGACATCATTGTTCATTATTCGATTATTCAAGAATTGGCACAGAATGGGGTAGTTGCGGCAGCAAAATTCTATCCACCGTTTTTTCACCTGCTTGTGCACAGCTTTGGTCAGCTCACGGATCTTCATCCACTCACGGTCATGTTGGTGATGCTGCCATTTGTCATGTTGGCAGGGGCGGCGTGTGTGAGTTTGGTGGTCGGCTTGTTGGCAGGGAGGGAGGCACGTCTAACGACGTTTATTCTCCTGCTTTTCTCGATGAACCAGCCCTGGCAGACACTCTATGACGGGGGATTTCCCAATATTATTGGTTTGACCATCTGGATTCCCCTGTGTATTGCTGCCATTATCGGATGGCGCCGCAGTGGGTGGTGGGGCTACTTGGTGGCGGCTGTTGGAATTATTGCCCTGCACTTCACTACCCATCACTTAAGCATTGTTGAACTTGGTATTATTGTGGGCGGCTCACTTATCTTTGTGGTGCCATGGCGGTATAGTCGTTGGGCAATTCTTGGGTCGGTTGTCTGTATTGCTGGATTCGTTTTCTCACCACTTGGCCTAGGGGTACGCACGCTGTTGAGTACGGTATTTCAGCCACAGGCTGGGTTCCCTGGCTTTCAGCTTGTGGGAAAGCTTGATAACCCGAATGCAATTATTGGTCTTGGGGGATATCCGGAAAACATTGGCACCATTGGTTTTTGGTTGGGTTGGGCCGGTCTGATTGTGTGGCATTTCCGCAAGCGATTTAAGGGTGATCGGGGTATGGTTGTGGTGATTCTTGTTTGGGCCTTGCTCTTATTGTGGATGAGTCAAACACCAGAACTTGTCTTCCCCGTGCGATTTGTTCGTGAACTCGGCGTACCGCTTGCTATTGGTACTGGGTTATTTGTGGGATGGCTTACTGAGTGGCTTCCCCGTGATTTTCGTCCGTGGGTAGTAGTGGGAATTATCGGCGTTTTTATTCCACTGGGAGTGACACGTTTTATTCGAACAGTAATGCGGTACGAGTATACCGTTGAATATAGTCGCGCCTATCAGCAGGCGCTGGTGACGGTTCGTGAGCCAGCGTACATCATTGGCTCATCAATGGTCCCACTCTTCTGGCCGCAGCATGTCCAGGCGCCACGCGCTATTCTGGCAAAGCCAGAGCTGATTGATCGTTCTGTTCTGGTTATCGAGGGGAAAGAACTTGATCCTTCGTACTTACAGCCCCTGACCGACGCTGGTTGGCAGCGCTGCACCATCTATAAAGACCCCTTGCGAACTGTTCTGGTCTATGGACGCGGAACCTGTTAGATTGGGGGCAATTCCTAACCTTTATCTTTATGGCTCGATCAGTTGGATCAATTCTCGTTCAGCGGTGGTGGGTAGTACTACTTTCTGTGGTAGTAGTTGCGCTTGCAGCCGTATTTGTGAAGGGTGCTGAAAATACCATCATTGGACAGCGCCAGGTAACGGTAGTACCTTCCTATGCGGGAAGTGGATCAGTGCCAATGGAGGTTGCCAATGACAGTGCGCTCATGATTGGTACGATCACGTCATGGGTGGCAGATCCTGATCTTGCCCGTGGGGTTGCTGAAGACGCACAACTTGATGCACCAACTACCCTTCGTGATGCGTCACGTTTGGTTAAGGTAATTGATCCTTCGGAGAAGTCAGGTGCATCGGTTCTCCTACAGGTTACCGGCACCTCTGAAGGACAGGCACGCCGCGCTATCGAATCGGTTTCTGAGCGTCTGAGCATGCGTACTGAGCGGTATAATGAAAAGGCTGACCGCTCGGTGAGATATAGTTTGATCTTTAGTGATCTCGTCACTGTTCCATATTCTTCACCGGTACCCCTTACGCCATTGGCGGGTGTACTCGCTGGATTGATTCTGGGTGCGGTGATTGCACTCTTGATGGAGCGGGAGTAAAGATTCAAAATGAAATAGTGAAGCCGCCCAGGGGAGGGCGGTTTTTTTGTGTAGATTATGGGTAAGCGACAGAAACGTGGAGGTTTTTAGTGTGATTTGATCTGACAGGGCGAAGGAAGTATTGTTTTGTGCCATTAGTTGGGCATGAAACAACACGGCTTTCGGTAT
>JAGVEG010000061.1 GCA_020058355.1 Candidatus Berkelbacteria bacterium | reverse complement strand
GCAGGCTTGCGGTAGCAACAATCCTCTCGGCACCTTCGTCAAGCGACTCTAGATCATGCGTGTCTGGGCCCTGATAGAGGAGTGAGTAACTATGCCAGTCTTTAACATTCTTTGCGACGCGTGATGAATCACGATTACGCAGAATATCCTCATACTTTTCTTGCGAGTGCCAATTAACTCCATGACGACCGCGAATCTCGCGTAGCCTTTGATCATTTTCCTGATACTGCCGCGTAGCTTCCAACTGTGCGGCAGTCAAGTCACGTGGATCATGATAAAAATAATCACGCACAAAATCTGGGTTGCCTCGTAGTTGAATTCTCTCCTTAATAAGTGGTTGTAATTGATCGGCAATACGCTGCCGCTCACTGTTCCCAAGCTTCTCATACGCCTTATCTGGATAAACAAGTTCTGCAAGTAGCGTGTCCGCAAACTCATCTAGTGAGAAACCTTCAGTAAATTGCTGCGACACGAAAACTTCTTGTTGTCTGGCACGTCTCTCCACCTCATCGGTAACACGGTTATTACGGTTAAGGCGAGTATCCTGCAGACGATCTGCCGCCTCTTTTACTTTTCCCTTTAATACTTCTTGCTCCTGAGACAAGCGGGCAATCACAGCGGCAAGCTCACGCTCGTCACGGCGCATAAAGAAGCTGCGCTTCTCTGAAAGTGCTTCCTGTTTTTGACTAAAGAATATAACTTCCTCATCACTCTTAACCAGCTGCTTCGCAAGATCGTCACGCTCTTTCTCTGCTGAGCGTAAGAGTTCAGTTAAACTCACAAAATCTGGCACCTCGCCCTGAATACTTGTACTCGGGTTTTCCGATCGCTTTACCACTTCGCTCATATCTCTACTCTCCCATACTTTTGATCTAGCTGAAACAAGCAGAATCACCTAGGCTACGCTTATGGACGAACGCGAGCAGGCCAAGGAAGAAATTAAGCACCGCCTTCCCATTGATCAGGTGGTTGGTAAGTACGTGCCGCTGAAACGAGCGGGGCGCACGTTAAAGGCGAACTGCCCGTTCCACAATGAGAAGACGCCGTCGTTCACGATCAATACTGAGCGCGGGATCTACAAATGTTTTGGCTGCGGCGAGGGTGGCGACATCTTTGATTTCATGATGAAGATTGAGGGGGTAACCTTCCCCGAGGCCATGCAGTTATTGGCTGACCAGGCAGGGGTAACACTTCCCGAGCGCATGGCAGCACGCCCTCAAACCGGCCCGAGTAAAACTGATATTTACGAAGCTAACACCACCGCTGCAGCCATCTGGCACGCGGTTCTTACTCGCCACCCCAAGGGAGAGGATGCCCGCGATTACCTGAAGCAGCGAGGTCTCAGCCTGGAAACTGTCCAACTCTTTCAGATTGGCTACGCACCACCCGGTACCGGTACCGCACTCGCCCTTGAGAAACAGGGAGTATCTCGTGCTGCAAGCCAAGCCGCCGGAGAACTTACCCGTTTTCAGGACCGCATTACCTTCCCCATCACCGACCTTACCGGTCGCGTCATTGGCTTTACCGGCCGCATCTTAGAACACCCCAATGACCCGGTGGAGCGAAACCGTGGCCCCAAGTACTGGAATACTCCAGAGACACCCGTTTTCATTAAGAGCCGCGCCGTCTATGCACTTCACCTGGCTAAGCGCGCCATTGAGGAACATGACGTCGCCATCTTGGCTGAAGGCCAAATGGACGTCGTTACCCTCCACCAGTTTGGCTACACCAACACCGTTGCCTCATCGGGAACTGCCCTTACCCGTGAGCAGCTGCAACTCATCGGCCGCTTTAGTCAGAACATTGCCTTTGCCTACGACCAAGATGGTGCCGGACAAACAGCAACTGAGCGTGGAGCCGAGCTCTGTCTCGAGCTCGGACTTACCCCCTACGTAATTGTGACCCCGATTGGCAAGGATCCCGCCGACTGTCTCAATAAAAATCCTGACGCCTGGGCCGATGCCTACACTACTCGCACACCGTTTATTGAGTGGATGATTCGCCGTGCCACCAATCCAGCCCCAACCACTCCCCAGGCAAAGCGCCTCGCTGAAGAGCAGATTGTTCCTTGGCTGCGTCGCGTCCTCCAAGATACCGAACGTACCGAGTGGGCCCACCGCTTCGCTGGCTACGCACTCTACACTCCTGCCGAGGAAGCAGCGTTCTTGCAGCAAGTTGGCGCCATTGCCCCAGTCTCACAAGAAAACCAACCCGCCCAGCAAGCAACTCAGGAGGTCCCCCTTGTTGACCGTGCCTACGCCCTGCTTCTCCAGTTCCCCGCCCTTCTCAAACACCCCGAGCAACTCCCACTTGAGATCTTAGCACCTCACGCCACTACTCCCTTCAGTGAGTCAGTGTCAGCAACCTTGGCAGCAGGAACCGAAGCAACGAAGGAGCAGCTTCTGGGAGCTGAGAATGCTCTCACCCCCTATGCCGCCATCGAGCTTGACGCTGCCTACGCCCTCCAAGAAATCCACGCCCTCGCCCGGCGCCTCCACAGCGATTCGCGCGAAGACATTAAACAGCATCTCTCCCGTGAAATCCGCGCCGCCCAACAGCGTGGCGATTCCGCACGCGTACAAGAACTCTTTAAAGAACTGCAAGGAGCACTATGAGACTCTCTGAGCTTATCGAATGTTCGTTAGGACTACGACAGGAATAGCATTTGCAAGAAATTACAAAATGCAGTAGCCTACCTACAACTGCCCCAATGACGTTTGGGGCGTCTCGCAGTGCTCCTGTGGCACCGCATCCACTCGCCTAACCATCTCCCATGACCAAGCGTGCACCAAAAGCCTATATCGAGGAGCAGCTGCCGTTTTCGGAACCGCTGCAGCGCCTCATCAAAAAAGGTAAGCAACACGGGTTTATCACTGCAAAAGAGATTATGCAGGCATGTCCTCTCATGGAGGATGATATTGTCGAGATCGATGGCTTTTTCCAGTACTGCTACAGCAAGGGTATCGATATCCTTGAGTCACCACCAAAACTTCTCGTATTACAGACCGATGACGACGTTGCCGAAGGCAAGGTAAAGCGCACCCGCAAGAGTTTTGACACCGGTGAAGAAACCGTTATCAACCCGAGTCAGGTTGCCGATGAAGACGTACCAAACCTCCAGGATGACTCCGTCCGCATGTACCTGCGTGAAATTGGTCGTATCCCACTTCTGAACACCGAAGAAGAAGTTCGCCTAGCGAAGCGCGTTGCCCACGGCGATATGCTGGCAAAGAAGAAGCTTACTGAAGCCAACCTCCGTCTTGTCGTATCTATCGCTAAGAAGCATATCGGCCGCGGTCTTTCCCTCCTTGATCT
>JAGVEG010000031.1 GCA_020058355.1 Candidatus Berkelbacteria bacterium | reverse complement strand
GAGAAGTGGCGTAATCAAACCGATCTGAGTAGCCCCGAACTCCTTTCCGCTGCCCTGACTGATCTTGAGAGCCTACAGGCACAGCATGGCGGCGGCGGTAATGAGCTCTACGCTCTCGCGGTGGCCCGAATCACCGACCAGACCGACCCCGCCCTTACTTCACAAGAAGCACAGGCAGCGAAAACAAGTTCTGACCGCGAGCTTACTGTCAGTTTTTTCGAGCGCTCACTCGCGGCAATTAGTAAGGAAAACCAGACACTCCTTCTCGAGCATTCTCTACTCGCAAAGTGGCGCGGCTACCTTCTAGAACAGTTTGCGGCTGCTCCCCATGTCCTTGATGAGGCTCGCGAAACACTCCTTACCAAACTTGGCGAACCAGCCCGTACTGCTTGGGATCGCCTCGCCGAAAAGGTAGTGAGTAAGGAGATGGTAACCCTAACTGTTGCCGGCACCCCTACCCCTGTCCCCTTCCCTGCCCTCAGCAACTTTCTTGATCACACCGATAAGGCAACACGCGATCAGGCGGCAGGACTTATTTCAGAGAAGGTTGCCGAATGGGAGCCCCTTGCAGAAGCCGAAATGAACGCCCTGCTCTCCTACTGCCAAACACGTGACGAAACACGTTTGTTTGAGCGCCCAGAGAGCAGTCGCCATATCGGTGATGGCATTGCCACCAGCAGCGTTGACGCACTGGTCAAGGCGGTACAGAGCAACTTTGCGACCTCCCACCTCCTCTACACGCTCAAGGCGAAGGCACTTGGCCTTCCACACCTTGCCTACCATGAGCGCCTGCTTTCTCTTGGCACCAGTACGCGTACCTGGAGCTTCGATGAAGCGTGCGACTACGTTCTCACCGTTGCCGAAAAACTTTCGCCCACTTACCACAAGCATGTCAGCCACCTACTGAGTGGTGGCTTTGTTGATGCACTTCCCAAAAAGGGAAAGCGTGGTGGCGCTGCCTGCTATCACTGGCTCCAACGCCAACCAACCTACCTCTTTGTTAACTTTACCGGACGAACCGACGATGTACTCACCCTGGCTCACGAACTCGGTCATGCAGTACATAACCTCCTCGCCGCAGATCAGCAGGGGCAACTTACCTTCGGCACCTCGCTCGCAACCGCTGAAGTAGCGAGCACCTTCCTCGAGGGTGCTGTTCGTGCCCAACTTTTACACGACTCAACCCCCGAGGAGCGCATTGCACTCCGCGCCGAAGCCCTGGACGACGATATTTCAACAATCCACCGCCAGATTGCCTGCTACCAGTTTGAGCAGTGGCTTCACACCACCTACCGTGCCGGCGGCTACCTTACCGCGGAGCAGATCAACACCGCATTTCGTGAACACATGGCACGCTACATGGGTGATGCTGTACAGCAAGATCCCGGCACCGAGCGCTGGTGGGTCACCTGGCGGCACATCCGCCGACCTTTTTATGTGTACTCATATGCCAGCGGCCAACTCTTAAGCAAGTTATTGCTACGCGACATTGCCGAAGACCCCGCAAGCATTACTGCTATCGAGCAGCTTTTTGCCGCAGGTATCTCTGATACACCGGAAGCCCTCTTTGCCAAGCTCGGTCATGATCTTCATGATTCCTCAACCTGGGAGCGCGGACTTGAGCGCATCGCCACTGAATGTGCAGCCCTTGCGGCGGATATTGACGCCCGCTAGGCCCAATAAGCCCACCTCAAAAGTCACAGACCGAAACCCAAGAACGGTCTGTGACATTTCTCGATGGGCTTAGCGCACTACCCAAATTATCCTAGCTGACACAAGTACCCCCTCATTTTAGAGTTCTGAAGTTAACTCGACCTATTGACGGTGCTGTAGCGTAGTCAGGATCGCGAAAAATCCCTAGAGTAATCTTGTGTTTGCGCCTGTAGTCGTTGTTTCACAACTCGTTCATGCACTCACTTCGTTTGCGCCTGTAGTCGTTGTTTCACAACTCGTTCATGCACTCACTTCGTTTGCGCCTGTAGCTCAGTGGATAGAGCGCCGGTCTTCGGAACCGTAGGTCGGGGGTTCGAATCCCTCCAGGCGCGCCATTACTTCTTATCTTTGCGTTCGTTTAGGGCACTTCGTCCCCATATCGCCACTCCGTGGCTCAGGGAACTCACTCACCACACTCATTCGTCCCCATATCGCCACTCCGTGGCTCAGGGAACCCACTCACCACACTCATTCGTCCCCATAGCTCAGTGGATAGAGCATGAGCCTTCTAAGCTCAGTGTCGTTGGTTCGATCCCAACTGGGGACGCCACCTCATTCCTGAGGTTTTTTTGTGCGTCATAGTTGCATGATATAGACTACATTCATGTCATCACTCCATCACATAGTTCGCCGAGTCCCGATTGGATTAGCAGTCATTCTCTCTGTATTTAGCTTACTTACTCGTCCCGTTGCAGCACAGGAAGTGGCAACGAACCCCTTTAGTATCTTTCCAGAAGTATTGCTCACCGGCCCCCAAGGGGGCTCAACCAACACGGGTGGCAATTATTACAAAGCAATTGCACTTCCGGGTGAAAAGTACGAGGTTCGAGCACGGGTGTACAACACTACCCTGAAGGATCTGGGAAGAGGTGTTCCTCTCATGCTTATGGGACTTGGTGCCACGGGCGAGTCTACACTTAGGTTTATGGATTCCTACTACACTGAAGTAGATACATTCCCGGTCATACCCGCAAAATCTACGTCAGAATCAGATTTAGGACAAACGAAAGAAGAATACCCCGGCGTTCTCCTAGGCACCTTACAACTTCCTCCTGATCTTAAGCCAGGAATCTACCCTCTCTCGCTTCGTCTTGGTGTAAGCCCTGAAGACATTAATGATCCCGCCACTTTTGAAGATGAGAGCTTCTCATTTGCACTTCGTGTTGTAGCCACCCAAGAAGAGCGAGTAAACTTGCAGATTGGTAAGACCGTCGAGCCCCAAATTCAAGTAAACGATAATGGAACCTGGGTAGACTTTGGTACTGGTATTACCCATACAGACTCCTCGCAAGCTGTCGCCCCCAGCACAACAACGACTACTACAGCAGCAGACCAGGCCGCAGATATAACCGCCTCATCACCCAAGGTAGTCGCCGCACCGACACCCTTTACCCCCTCCCAAGTAACACAGCATGCCGAGTCTGAGGGTGAGCGCTATAACAATGAACGCCAACGCCTGTGGACCATTCTTCACGGCCTAACGCTATCACTTGCAGCGACGTGCTGGGTGGCATTTGTACTAATGCAGCTTCTGAGAAAACCAACTACCAGTGATGTTGTCCCAGATCATAATCGTGGGCTCGTTATAATAAGTGGAGCACTCTTTCTTGCCGCACTGCTCTTCGAACTCAACAATATGCGGTACTCAGCTCGCTCAGACTATCAGTTCATTGGCATTGGCATGAACGAGGCAGACTACCCGGCATTTGGCTTTTTCCCTGAGCTTGCTGACTATGGAGGAATTACCTCAGAGCTCTCAAAAGTACTCCATCACTCAGATGGAAGCTTTAGGCTTCTTGTACTAGGAACACCACTCCTATTGGTGGGGTCACTTTCTACAAGCATAATAGCTTACTTACGAAAACTTCGTACCGACAGCAACAACTCACGAAGCCTGCTTATTACCACTCTCTCCCTACTTCTTATTATTGGTGGCACCCTGCTCAGCTTTGCTTTTCTGAGTGAAACTTCACAACAAGCTATATTGCAGTACATCTTTGCAAGTCTCACTAGCTAATAGCATCTGACGACTAGCCTTCATCTGAAAAACGTGCTACTGTTTTCGTGGGCTTGTGTCACCGCAGTGCGGTTCCTCATACCCTCGCTACGCTCGGGTCTGTAGCTCAGTGGTAGAGCAGGGGACTCTTAATCCCTTGGTCGTGGGTTCGAATCCCACCGGGCCCACCAGCACTTACTAACTTTCGCCTATGGTCAAAAAGTGTGGTAAGTGTGGTAAAGAACAGCCGCTCGCGGCTTTTTCGTTTAAAAACCGGACTAAGCGGCCTTACTCTTCGTACTGCAAGGAGTGCAATCGCTCATATCAGCGTGAGCACTACCGGCGGAACACCGCTATCTACTCAGATAAGCGTCATGTACAGAGAAGAATGATGCTGATTTCTAACAGAATGAACATCATGAACTACTTGCGGACCCATCCCTGTATAGACTGTGGAGAGCATGACCCCGTTGTCCTTGAGTTTGACCATGTCACCGGCGTGAAGACCGGCAACATATCAAATATGGTCAGTGATGGACTCAGCTGGGAACGCATTAAGCGTGAGATCAGTCTGTGCGAAGTCCGCTGCGCAAATTGTCATAAGCGCAAAACTGCGCAACAATTAGACTGGTATAAGAATTTAAATTATGGCGCGTTCGTCTAGGGGTTAGGACGCTGGGTTTTCATCCCAGAAATTCACGGGTTCGAATCCCGTACGCGCTACCACTAAAAGCATCTCCGCAAGGAGATGCTT
Source organism: Candidatus Berkelbacteria bacterium (assembly GCA_020058355.1). Taxonomy (GTDB): domain Bacteria; phylum Patescibacteriota; class UBA1384; order CAILIB01; family CAILIB01; genus JAGVEG01. The sequence goes on along the minus strand of JAGVEG010000031.1, from coordinate 1,627 downwards.
TTATTTGGATGAGCAGCGCGAATACCAAACGAAAGTCCCTCCCTCATGGGGGGGCATTTTTGTGATGTGAGAACTGATTTCTAGGGGTTTGAACCCTCGTTGGGCTCAGAAGCTGAATCACCCGCCGTTTCACCTCAGGTGAACCGCTATTAAGTAGCGAAAAAGTGCATCAGTGAGTAAAAATCTCATAACAATATGTATAGGAAGAGTTGCTTTTCTATACAGATCCAATAGATATGTATAGAAGTTGCCGTTTTTTGAACACATCATAAAAACCCTTCCCCCACTCCCGGCAAGCGTCTCACGCCACCGCATAGCAATCGCTTCCCCCGAGAGCTTTTCTGCCTCAATAAGCTAAGAAGTCATTCGGCAGCAACGCCAGTTTATACTTCACTAACTTTTCACGAAGCACCTCTGGCAACATAGTCGCCACCCTGGAAAGCACAAAGATATCATGTGTTGTGGATCCTCATACGTCTTCTTTTTAGCAAGTCAGAGGGCATGACTACTCTGCTGGTAGTTCAATACTATGAGCTGAGTGAAGTAACACAACTGCAACCTCACGCTCTATTTCACTAAGAACTGGAGCCACATCTTCCGGCATATCGCATGGACCAAGAAGGTCAAGGCCTTTCGCTTGCAAAAGGTCGTAGACCCGTGCATGAAGTCGCTGTATATCCGTACCGCTATTCTAGCTAGCTATCGTCGCATGCCTAGTGCTATTATTAGCATATGCGCTTTCCCGGAACATTCAAATACCCCAAAAACGAGAGGAATCTTGTCAAGGCTTCACCCGAGGAGAAAGAGACAAGTCGTGCTGAGCGTGCTGCCGATCTCGTTGGTGTTGATTTTTCACCCATTCAATCCATCCTTACTGAAACTAAGTACATTTCAACGCAGGAAGAATGTGGATTCTTGCCTGGTGTAAATGTACGCTATGCTACTCCGTTTAGTGGACCCTCTCCAAGTATTCATTATGGAACTCTTATGCAAGATTCCTCACAACTGGAGCTTGTTACTGTCTTAAGTGCACACCAAAACCTCTTCAACCATTTCTTTAGCCTGATGGATCCCAGTAAGGCAGAAAATAATTTAGACCTGCTTTCTAGTGTCCTTACACTTCACCTCGACCAAATGAAGATACGACTAGCTACTTCTGGGCATAGAAAGCTTGTTGATAGCGAGTGGCCAAAAGCCGTTGCCGCCATCTCTCACTGTCTCTCAATTAACGAGAAGGCGATCGGTGGTATTCCACGTCTTGGCCTTGCTCACTTACTCTCAGATAGTAGCGAGTCCGCAGGCAAGCCTGAGGAAATGAAAGTGATATTAAACTACAATTCGCCCGACTCATATGAACCGCTTTATGCATATATGAATCGTCGAAATGCTGCGATAGGTAGTCCCAGCGATACAGTATCCCGGCTTACTAGTGGCGCAGACCTTCTTGATCATGACCGTTGTCTTGCTCAACTTATTCTACAAGAAGAACCATCAATACGAGAGCGACTCATTGAAGTAAGGCAGAATAACCCAGAAATATTCAGACTAAAAAGAGATTTTATACAGGAAGACTGGCAGAATACCCTCAAAGAAGCACCCGCATCTACCTGGCGTGAACGATTAAAGT
>JAGVEG010000004.1 GCA_020058355.1 Candidatus Berkelbacteria bacterium | reverse complement strand
CTACCGGCTCGACATCACTACTATATGGGCCCATGTAGAGAACCTTCGTAAGGTTACCCAAAGAGAGATTGTAGGAGAACTGCCCGATCCGGTAGAGTTTTGCTTTTGCAACGTTACTACCACCGCCCCGGTTTGATACCGCTAGCAGCGTAGGAGTGCCCGTCACCGACGGAGCAGTACCGCCCCGGTAGCTCCGTACCTCAACATTAACTGTAGATGCGATATTAAATTGGTCAATGTATACATCGACACCGCTGTTAGCAGGATTCTCCAACCACGCAAATGCACGCTCTGTAAGCCCTGATAGTAAGCCACTTGTGTCTCCCGTGGTGGAGCTGAAACTTGTCCTGCCCCCCGCAGGGGAAGCACGCTGCTGAGCTCCACCCGCGATTTGCAGGGGTTGTCGCACGGTTGCTCTGGAGGGTCCTGAGTAGTAGGTCATATATCCTCAGAGTTTAGATTTGAAGTCTTCAAACTTCTTCACGGCTTGCGCGTACCGCTGGTCCACACCTGCAACCTCCGCGTCCATCTTGGCCGAGTACTCCTCCACCACTTTCTTCATAGCAGCCATCTCGTCTTCACCTTTTTTGATGGCTTCGGCTACCTTAGCCTCCATCTCAGCTTGGGTGGTCTGGAGTGTCTTCTCTATGTCGGCTACTTTTTTGTTGAGCTCACGTGCTTTAGTCTGCACGACTTTCAACTCCGCACGCGCTTTGTCCATCTCGGTGGCAGCTTCTGCCTGCTGGTCACGAATAAACGCTTCATGCTCAGCACGCTCCAGCTCCATCTTGTCTACTTGGGCATTGTATTCATCAACCAGGCGATTCGCATCGTTCTCGAGTTGCTTGAGGTGCCGCTCAGCTTTATCCTGGTTCTTCATGGATTCAATCACTGTCGGCAAAGCCTCTATGACTGGGCCGAAAACCTCCAGTACGCTCTGCAGTGATTTAACTGTATCTTTGGCGCTCATGTTAATGCCCCTGTCTGAAGAATTGTGATAGTGGCTGCACCAGAAGTAAACGCGGTTACATTCAGCCGAATCGCTGTGATAGGGGACACATAGTTAGTTTCGCCGTTGGCTGTCTCAGCTGCCAGGTCCACGTTGGGGAACCATGTCGCAGTGGCAGGGTTGAACGTCTCCGAGAACACATCATCATAAGTGTGCTCTGCTGTGTACGTGAGGGCGCTTGCTGGAGCAAATGTAACAGCCACAGAAATGTAAGTGGATGGGTAAATATCCACAGGGATAGGGGGTGTAACCCCCTGCGCAGACAGCGTTTTTCTAATTGGACGTGGCATTTGGACTCCTTTGGAGGTCTTCTTTATATTACCAGTTAGTAGTCAGCTCTGAATGAGTATGAACTATTGATCGCGTAGAGCGCCGGGTGCAGGTAAACCGCGCCACCTCGCACGTAAAACCCATCCGTTGCTGTGTAACTTTGTGCGCCTGCTGCTACACGCTTAAACGCACTGCCGTAAGGCATTGTGCTGTCCCACTCCCACGAGTCGCCTGAAGTCAGGTTACGTAGTGTGAGCCGCTTAGCGTTGTGTTTGAGATACAGCACAGGCAGCACAGTTATGGGCTGGGCAACGGTCGCTGTACTAATCCTGGTACCCTGCAGACCAATGCTATTCGCGTCAGGAATGGCGCTAATCCCTGCAATGACTGGCACTCCAGATGGGCCGATACCGTCAACCTTAACAACGTCACCAACAGTAAAAGGAGTAATACTGGCGACAGTTACTAAATTAGACGCTGTGGCGGCGGCAGGCGTTGCAATCGTGCCCGTGCCATTTAGAAGCGCTACCGCATCAGTCGTGAAAGCCCCCTCAAGCTGGTTGGGTACAACCTCTGTAATTCTTAGATTAGTAATCGCCATAGGTTATCTCCACTGACTCAAAACTACAGGCACATGGCCAAGTAGCACACCGTTATTGTTCGCGTGAGTCCCGTCTTTTGTATAAAGAGTCGGACCTGAGCCGTCAATCCAATTCGCTTCGAAGTCGAAAATCCCGCAACTGTCAGGGTTTGCTGCAACGTAAGCACGGAAATAGTTATTGATTGTCTGGATGTTAGCCGTCAAAGTCTGAAACCCATACCCTGGCCGCCCATTGAAACTCGTCCACAACCATGCCTTTGCTCCGATGCTGCGAATCTTCTGCAGGCGCTCTAGCACTCGGAAAATAACTTCGTTTGCGGTGAAGTCAGTCAAGTTAGATGCTGGATTGAAGTCGTTTACTGAGAACACAGGCAGGATAACATCTGTGGGTCTGAACCCCGCTTCGATGTAGCCTTCCAAACACTGGTTGTATTGGAAACTTTGCCTTGCCGCTTCGCCACAGTTTACAAAATTGATTGGCTGCTCAGGCGTAGATAGCTGTGCAAACGCAATCTCTAACCATGGGTATGCCTCAGTTTGGGAGTCACCAATAGCCAGGATGTTTCGGCATGGAACGATGTAGTCGAATAGAAACGTCACGTTTGGTACGGCGTAAATCTGAATATCTGCTGGAGGCGTGAAAGTCAGTGATGGGTCTGTAACAAAGTTCTGCCCCGTTGTTGGGTTGATCGTAGTACCTTGAAAATCTTGAAACCCTGGTTGCGCCCGGCGGTCAATACTGGTGTCAGTATTTGGCTGCACGTTATATGTCTCGCTGTACCGACCGCCAAAAGGGTTCGCTGCAAAATCATTCATCTGCAGGCGAGCCAACAGCCATGGAAGTCCACCATCAGTGGCAGGCACCGACCGGACATCTACCCAATCCGAGACAATAGTCCCAAAGATGTTGTAAAACGCGTTGTAAGGGCTGCCATTTGGCTTCGTTATATTCAGTCGTGCCCTGTACTCAGGGGAAAAAGTACCTGGAGGAACGTTACGGCTGCTCGTCAGCCCATCAAACGTGGCCACTTTGTAGCCGTATTTCGTAGCCTCATCAGTAGCCAAAGCAGTGTAGGTTGTACCACCAACAATTGGCTGTGAAAATTGTGCAGCTGTGGCGTAGCCTGGGTTCTCAGTAGCAGCGAAAGCCGCTTGCCATGGACCTACATCGTAAGTGTTGTTCCGGTTGTGAATCGCTACTGCAACACGGCGAAATGGCGCTGCTGCCTGCATTTTAACTTGTGAAGCCAAGCCAAAAGCGCCGCCAACCGAAACAGTATTACCGCCTGACTGGTGGCCAAACTTTCTCACAGCACCGATGGTGTTAACCAACGCGGTTCCAGATGTATTGGACGACTCACTACCCTCTTGGAAAATTGATAGCGGTCTGACTCTCGTCTCGAAAATTTCAGAAGCCATGTTATGCTCCCGCGCGGTAGATCGTCGCTGTAATAGCTGACCCCGCGCCTACTGCAGTGGCCCGAGCGCGAATGTACAACCAGAGCAAGTCCACGAACACCCCGTCAGATACTGTGGCAGTGGCCGAAGCGGGGATGGTGATTGTGGCCAGTGGCACCCATCCTTTATTGTCTAAAGACCCCTCCAGAGTAACAGCCGACGCTGCCGACCCACCTTCTTTAGTCACCTGAAAAACAGTCTTGCCTGTACTAGACAGCAGCTCGCCCTGTTCAATGGTAGTTTGTGGGCCCGTCTGGGCAGAGGTTATCGCGTTGAGTAGCGTTCTGGTCGCCATGAGGGCTCCTGTGGAGGTCTTCTATAATGCTGACAGTATGCTCATAACCCCTTGGTTAGTCAAGATATTTGAAGGTCCAGCCGGCGTATTTACCTTTCTTGAGAGGGGTTCCAAACCCACCGTTTCTTTCCGCAATCATAAATGCGGCGAGCCCCCATTGCGTAAGTCATTTCTTTCTCCGTTCGAGTATCTGTTTCAGGGTCAAACACCTCAGTGCTGCCATGCTCTTGCAGACGTTTTGGAAGCAGCCTACGCTGATAATGACTCTTGGGAGCCAGCCCAATTTTTGGCGACCATACTTGGTAGTCCGGCTTGGTCTCTTCTTCCAAAGTAAACCCAAGTTGAGTGTACATACCCCCAGAGAAATAGCGGTTGTCGCTAAAAGACTTGACCTCACCAGGGTTCTTGTCATTGACAAACGCCTTGAACAGCCGAGACGCCCCACCTGCCACCGTAATCCTGGTAGCGTAACGTGTCAGAGTCCACATAGAGCCCGCTCTAGCCGCTCCACGGTCATTGGCCCCAAAGGTAAACCGCATGCATGCGACCAACTTACCCTTCCAGTACAGCCCATAATGGTCCCCGTGGCCTGCCCCGCCTTGTGGGTGATACCTCTCATAGAACGCCACAGCCTCTTTGTGTGGCACGTTTTTAAGCTCGCATTTTCTAGCCATCAGCTTGCCTCTACCCGCCCCAATTGCATTGCGTAGCAGACGTTTGATTGCGTAAGGGCGTTCTCGCCACTCTGACTGGAATACAGTTATCAAACGGATCCCCATGTCCCGCAACCTGTAGAATTTATTTGCGTGGTCCATTTTGTGTCCATTCTCATGCACCTCATCTGGATGGCTGTGCCAGAACATCCCAGAAAACTCTATAGCAAGGTGCTTACTAGGCATGTATATGTCCACCTCTTTCGGGGCTAACAAAGACCTGTTGCGTGAGCTAACTTTAGTAAACAGGCCACAAAATTTAGCAATCGCTGCTTCCTCTGCTGACTTCATGTGGTTGCACTGAGTGCAGGGATTATTCTTCATAATGACCCAGTTAGGCTTAGTGGAGCACACTTTTTTATGCTTGCGGCATACAATCTGGATCTCCGCCTGGGAATTAGTGTAGTTGAACATGGGTACGTCAAACATACCCGGGAAATTACGCTCCACCACTTCTACAAACCCCTCATACCCCAAACTCAATAGCTTCTTTCGGCTATCATGTGCACAACCGGGGCACTTAGACCCCGCCCAATGCCATTCCGGGCACTGAAAAAACGCCCCGTGGTCTGGGCATATGATATGGACCGGCACCTGCTGGGTTGAATACACCGCTTGGCTATAGTCATACTGCTGCCCATGAGCTTTTATAAACCGCTCCAGCATCTGCCCTTGTGTGATTCTGCGTTTGCCACGTCGGTCTTCAAATACGCATTTCTGGCATTTGGCACCGCGCACCATTACTTTTGCATCAGACTGCATGAGGCCATGTACTGGACACTGGAATGATACTTTCCTGTTCATGCCCACATACACAGAAGACGAAAAGTCGTAGGGGCCTTTGTATTCAGTAACGAACTTATCCCATCTGGCTTTCCCTTCTGCGAATAGCGGGCTGTTTCGTCTGTTAATAATCATAAGTGGTTCCTTTATTTAGAGCCCCAACAATAATTAAACAAACCAAGTATGTCAACCACTTTCGTCTTAGGAGTACAAAGCCCGTGAGGGGTACTCATTTGCCTAGCCCCAATAGTTTGTATGGCGCAAATGAAAAAGCCACCCCTAGGGGTGGCTGGATAGCTAGGCGGGGCCTTGTTTAGCTGCCTGGGGACCCCCAAATCGCCAAATTGTCAGACCACCCGAATGAGTACCTTTCGCGTGCTTTATACTTCGAGTTGCCCGTATCAAAATCCCCTTCCATCGAGGTCATAAGCTTCTTACGAACAAAGTGTTTTAGACCATTTGGCACGTCCGTAGTTAGGAACCATGCATTTGGATCTGTCAGGTAGTGGTTCACAGCGTAACCGCCAGGAATCACACCATTAGTCTTCAACGCATTCACATCGTTTGGAGCAAACGTCACAGCACCAGCACGCTCAGAAGAACGCAGTT
>JAGVEG010000059.1 GCA_020058355.1 Candidatus Berkelbacteria bacterium | reverse complement strand
TCACCGACACCAACACCTTCATCGACAGGATTCACGTCACCGACACCAACACCTTCATCGACAGGGTTTAATTCACCAACTCCAACTCCAACCGGAACTGGTTCACCAACACCATCTCCTACACTTCCATTTGGACCAGGTAACCCAGGCCCATTCAGTACGCCAACTCCAACCCCAACTTCGAGCTCGAGCCCAAATCCTGGCACTCAAACCTCGACGAATACCCAGGTATTTACCAGTATTAGTACAAGTATCGACTTCTCAACAGATGTTAGTACTGAGACGAGTACGAATACCTCAACCAACACCTCAACCAGTACGAACACCGCTTTCAGTACCTCAACCTCAACTTCAACGGGTCTTACCTCAGTAAGTTACCGTGGGGCAACTGGTGCGACGGGCCGGCCTATCCGAAACCGTATTGCCGCTTTCTGTGAGACTATTTATCAACGTTAACTATGAGCACGAAAATGACTTCTCGACGTTCTGCCTTTACCTTGATTGAAGTGGGTGTTTCAGTCGGTGTCATCGCGCTGTTAGCAGGTCTTTCGTTCGCTTCTTACTCTGTGCAGCGTGCTACGTCCCGTGATGCAGCGGCTACTGAAGGTGCGCGAACCTATTCGAATGCTCTTAATGCCTACTCAGTGGGTCAGGGAACCTTCTTTGTTACTGGCTTAAAGTCAGATGGGTCTGCGCAAGTTCCTGCAGAGTGTATCGCCAATGTGCGGATTACGGGTATCGATGGCAGCATGGTTTTGGGGCAGCGTGGCTTGGCGCCATGGGACGCCGAGGCGGGAGTTCCAGAAGGATGTGTTGGTGCAAATGGTTTAGCGTACGGTCGAGTTACAACCCACGAGACTCCATCAAGTGGTGCTGTTCTGGTTAATAACGGGGACACGGTACTGGCGCGCCGCTACGGTAGAACCAGCATTGCTCAGGCTTTGAGAGAACGTGGATACCTCTCTGGTGTTGTTAATTTCCCAGGAACAAAGGGTGATGATCCCACGAACGTACGTTTTAGAAACTTCAATCTCATTCGTTGCTGTCCTTGGGGCCAGCAGTCTGTTGGGACGCAGGGCCAGCTCTACATGGTTGCTTTCCGCACCAATCGCCCCGTTACCTCTGCAACATCTGAGAATGTGGCAAACTATTGCGGTGGATTAAACACGCTTACACAAAAAACACCCGACGGTGAAATCCTTGGGCGTGATTTTGGAGAAGAGCTCGCTAACACGAATACCGACGAAATTCTTGACTATGGTTCACGCTTTTCTGGTGTTGGAAACGCAGCTGCAGATCTTACCGCTACCAATGACACACTTGCTGCACAGGGTATCCAGCGCTGTGGTGGATTGGGATAGAGCGAGTATTCTTAGGTGGTAGGATAGGGGAACCCGGGTGAAAGCTCGGGTTTTTTTCTCTAATAAAAAATCCCCTAGCGCCGCATGTGCAGTAGCTAAGGGATCTGGAGGATTTCTCCAACTAGTTGAGGGCTTCAAAAGAAACTGAACCCTCCATCTTCGAGTAGCCCCAGGTGGGGGGCAATTGGGTGTGGGTGACGGTTGCGCCATCAACAACAGGGGACTTTTTCTCAGTGAAAAAGTTTCCCATGACGGGGTTGTTTGCAATCAAGGCGTAGGTGCCATTGAAACCCTGGCCCTTAAAGCCCTGATGAAGCCTTGCGGGGTCAACAACAAACCAGTTCCCGTCAGTGCCACGTACAAGTAGTACAACGTGGTATTCCGGGGTGCCATTTTTCGAGAGGTTGAAGCCCGAAATGGGCATTACCTCAAGTCCGGCTGCAGCAGCTTTCTCATAGACAATCTTGGTGAGTCCGCCGCAGTCGGCGAATCCACGCGATATCATTACTGAGCTTGTTGTGACGTTGTCTGCTGTTTTCAGGTGTCTATAGGTTAAACCATGAGAAATTACTTCTTGGTAGATACCCAGTAGCGCCTGAAAATTCTCCGGACTTAAGCGAGCGGCAATGTTATTGCCAATGCTATTTTTCGGAAAGCGGACTACAAAGTCTTGCGTGACTGTAATACGACCTTTGCCTGGGAAGGTAAAGAGTCGGCAGCCGGGCAGATCCTTATCGTCACAACCTGCTATCTCGGATCGTGCTCCGTCCTCAGCGACAAATATACTACTGTCGCTGTACTTAACAACCTCCTGGTATCCAGGGATTGTCTGGGGTTTCGCTGGTCGGGTTTTGCCCTGACGAAGCGTTTTTATATCCCAGGTGAGTACGACACGCGTGGCGGTCCAACCCGGTTTTGCTGCTTCTGCAGCGTTGTTCGAATAGGCTTTCGCCGTACTCGGAAGAGTCACAGCTATGCACAGCAGTGCAAGCACAAAGACTCTTTTAATCAGTGTCGGTTTTTTAATGTTCTTAAGCATTGACACACTCCTTTGCATCGAACATACGCCATTTTTGCGAAATAGCAAGAGGTATTCTTTTTATGAAAAACAGCTTCCAGAAGGACTTTTTTTAGGCCTCAGATACAACAGGTTTGACAGATCGGGTAAGGTCGTGCTTTAGGGTAAGTGCTATCAAAAATACGAGGGGTCCGAGAAATGCGCCGGCGGTACTCGCCGTCAGAATGAGATTGGCGATGAGCAGTGTCCAGAGCACAGTGGTGCGGGCTGGGGCGATCCAAAGAAGAAAGCCGCAGGCGAAGCTACCAATTAAGAGGGCAATGCCAAGTAGGCCGACGAGGCTGTAGTTTTGTTCAAGCCAGGTAATAGAGATACTCGTAAATTGGGCGCGTACCTGTTCAACAAAGGCACTACCATCAAGCCAGCCCTTGTCGGTTACTTTTTGGGCTGCCCCGATGAGAATACTGCCCGAGAGTTGGAGCTCGAGTGCACGGAGGCTCCAGCCAGAAACGTTGGTGTGAAGTGTGCGCATGCTCGGGCTGCAGGCTGCAATCAGAAGAAGGGTATGAAAAAGCCCGTCGCTTACCAGGCCAAGGGTGGGGAGACGGTTGGTAATGCAGAGCGATACAGTAAGAAGGAAGAGAAACCACAGGGGGTGCGCCTGCTTACGGATGAGCTGCAGGGCACATACGAGAGCGGCGCCAAGTCCAATAAGAAGCCACCAATCAGCCTGCGTGCCCCACAGGGGGTTGAGGGTGCTTAGGAGGCTTTCGGATGGTTGATGATAGGTGCCGAGGGCTTCTGGCCCAAGGTAGCGCCATGCAGTGCGGCCCAGGAGCGCGTATTGAACAATGGCAATACCAGCAAGGCCGCGCTGGAAAAGCAGGATGGCCCGGGGGGTGCCTGCTTGGTTCCACCAGGCAAAAAAGTCACGGAGTGGTGAGGGGAGTACTAGCGTGCGCATGAGAGGTCGATACCGGTTGGCCAGCTCCAGCTATTGGGGTTACTTTCTTTTGCCTGGAGGGGATTTATGGTGGTAGCGTACAGGGTGATCGAGGTAAGTGAAGGATTGGTGCGGCACTCGCTCAGGAGGTACTGGCTCGCAACTGATCGCTGTTGTGTTGCACTGCTACGGATTTCTTCCATGAGTAAGTGATCGTAGGTTTGATACCAGGAAATGTGCAGCGGTTTCGTGACGCTAAACACCCGAAGACCGTTTGCGTAGTAGCGCTGTTCACCGATGACGGTGGCGTTGCGACGAAACGCGGTGAGCTCGCCCGCATCAATGGGATGTTCACCACGAAATAGGCCAATCTGGGTGAGTTTGGCGGCTGGTTTGAACGCTTCTTGGATGGGGAAGCGGGGTGGGAGGTTGCTGGCCAGCCTAGCTGCGGTACAGTAAAAGGTGATGATCAATAAGCACACACTTCGCACATTTTTGGTACGTGCCCACCAGCCCGTGCGGGTAATTGGCGTGTCGTTGATTTCACTGTGGTGGATCATATTTCTTATTCTAGGGAATTTTCGAGAAAGTGCAGTAGCTACGCAGTACTGGTCGACGATTCGTCCCTGGTACGAGCGTGCCACACTCTGGCAGGGGTGGGGGATGTTCATTGGTACGCTTGATGCTTCCTATGTTTCGCGCCTCACGTATGTTGCCGCGGACGGGACAACCAGCTCTAATTTGAGCGATCCGCCGCCGCGATCCAATTTCTTTTCTTCACGAAGTTTGCGAGTCACGCGTGACAGCTCGTTTAGTCGTGTGCAAGCGATTGAGGTTGATCCTGTATTGCGGTACCTCTGTGAGCACCCTGAGAAAGGAATCACCGTGACTAACCCAATCGAAATCCGTCTGGAATTGCAGCGCTGGACCAATGCCGATCCTGTAACAAAGCCAGAGGAATTAACGAAAAAAGCCACTGACTTTTATCTCGCACGCCGTTTCTCGTGCGTATCCAAGAAAGGATTTGCACCATGAACACTGCCGTACTTCCGTGGCTTAAAACAGCCTATCAGCGCTATGAATCATGGCTACTTGCTACCGTTGATGCGCGTATACCAGCATTCTTCAGAATTGTGTTTGGTATTGTCATGTTCATGAATGTGGCACTGTGGTTCACCCACTCGACGGCCTACTTCAGTGGTGAAGGCTACTATACGAGTGCCGAGGCGCTGGCTGCCTCAAGCCCACTTTCACTTTCGCTGTTTTACCACTGGGATAGTCCCTTGGTGATCAACCTTGCTGTTGCGCTGACCGTGCTCTGTATTGTGTGCTACACACTTGGGTTTGGCACACGCATTGCCCAAATCTTGCTCTTGATACTGATGGTGTCATTTCATAATCGTGACAGAGCACTCTTTCATAGTGGTGACTTAATGATTCGCATTCTGCTCCTCGTCACGCTTCCGTTGGTACTTGATGGGGTCTGGTCGTTGCGCGCAAAGTGGCGTGGCGTTATTGCACAGGTGCCCGCCTGGCCGGTGCGGCTGATGCGTTTACAACTTGCCTTTCTCTATCTGGTGACGGTTACCGGAAAGCTCACTGTGGGTGACCAATGGCTTGGCGGTACCTTTACCATTAAGGCGTTAGGCTCGATTGATCGTGGATTCTTCTCGTGGGACTGGCTGGCGGCCTACCCGTTACTAGGGGCGCTGATGACCTACTGGGTACTATTTGGCGATGTGCAGTTTGCCTTTCTCTATTGGTTTCCCAAAACGCGACGCTTCTCACTACTCATTGTGGCCTTTTTCCACCTGATGGTGATGCTCACTATGAGCGTAGTCTACTTTAGTGAAATTATGTTTGCCGCCCTTACGCTTGCGCTGCATGCCGAGGATTTCGACGATTTTGCCAGGTGGTGGGGGAGAGTACGGGAGAAAGTACGAGGAGGAGTGCCCCGATTCCAAGCGCGGTAAAATTTGCGCCAACTGCAAAGAAGTAGCTGCAGAGAAGAACGATACAGAGCGGAATGAGCTTGTGGAATCGCTTGCTCAGTACTACTAGTGACAGTAAGCAGAGGAGTGCGATGATTTGCGCGACATCGGGTGATGGAATTCGCGTGCCAATAACGGCAAGTCCTTCCATCCAGAGTGGATTAGTGAGTAGAAGCAGTGCCTGACTCAGTAGGGTGATGGCGGCAAAGCTGCGCAGAACCGTGACTACGTTTTTTTCGGTAAGGAAGGGAGTGAGGCTGAGAAGACCTGCGCCGCAACAAGTAACTACACCAAGGAGCCCAAGGTAGCCGGGCACTAGCAAGAGTTTGCTGAGTAGTACCGTGAAGGTGATGCCGAGACCAATCTGGGTGAGATGGCGAGGAGCGATCCGTTGTTTTGTGAGGAGTGATCCTGCTGCGAGCAAGCCAATGCCATCAAGGAGTATGAGCCACCAGGTAGTGTGGGGAATCAGGCTGAAGAGTGTGAATTGGTTGGTGATGAATCCACCCATGGCACCGTTTTCGGCAAAAAGAAGGGTGTTCTGTGTCAGGCCACTGACAATACTGACAATAATGACGGAGGCCAGTATCTGCTCTATTTGGGTGTGTAGACGCTCGGAGCTATCAGTACCCGCAAGAAGCTGATGGATGTATGGAGTAAGTGAGGCGGTTCTAGATGGCATAACAGGTAGTTTCGCTGGTGTCAGTTTTTTGGGTTCGCGTGGCTCCCT
>JAGVEG010000005.1 GCA_020058355.1 Candidatus Berkelbacteria bacterium | reverse complement strand
TTACACCACAGGTAGCAGAGCCTCGGCAGCCTCAAGCTCAGACCTCACCACCAGTTACAGTGACAGCCCCTGAAGTGGTCAAAGAGATTGAGGGTCGGTTGCAGGTGCCTGCAGCTCCCAAAACTCAGTCCACTCCTGCAGTTGAAAGCCCTGTGTCACCCGCAGAGTTCGATGCCACAAAGTCGAGATTGCTGACACAGGCATGGCAGGTTAAACTCCAAGATACGATTGCTTCACGGGATGTATCTCGCTTGGTGGATGAAGCACTGAACGAGGGTGTCCTCCTGCCCAATGAAGCGAAAGCCATCAAGCGGGTGTCAATCACGGACAAAATGCCCGAAGAAGCGCTGGCTAAGTTTGAGCGCACGGTCAAAGCTGCCAAGTTGGACCCCCCTACGGCTATAACACCTGAGCAAGCCAAGATACAGAAGCAAGAAGTCAACCGACAACGGCAGGAAGCTGCACGTATTAAAGCTCAAGAAACCGCTCAAAAGAAAGCAGAAGCTCAGGCGGTTAAAGCCGAGAAGCTGCTCAAAACTGTGGGTGAGAAACTCAAGACAATCAAGGCTGAAGAAGTCCGGCAAGAGAAAGAGCGTAAAGCCCTAGAAGCTGAGCGTAAACAAGCCCAAGAGGAAGCCGCAGAGCGAGCAGCCATCGCAGAGTTCCAGGCAGAACAAAACGCAGCTCGTAAGCAAACAAAAACAACCCCGAGTAGTGCGAGGCAGGCAGGCGACGGGTCTATCAGCAACCGGGACAAAGCCCTTGCCAGTGCGTTCCAACCGTCTAAAAAAGCTGTCAAGGTCTACAATCAAGTCAAAGACCTGGACGCTAAAGGGTTGGCCAGCTGGCTCATTGCGAACTCTCGGGATGAGTTTGACCGTCAGGTGGCCAGGAAAGTCAAAGCACGTATTGACCAGCTGATTGCCTCGGGCATGAGCCTGCCTGTTACGGTACATGCGGGGGAAACCCGGCCTAGATTGATGTCGGACATGCGCGGCGCGCTTGCTCGTACTGTGCGAAATGGGGAGTCCCAATACGCACTGCACTTCAACGGCCCTGTTGTGGTGAATGAAGGCGAAGTGCAGACTGGGTATCCGTCAGGTATGGACTATGAGGTCCTACTGCACGAAATGATTCACGCTGCGACACATATGCAGACGGCGACTCTCCAAGACAAAGCCTCTACCCGATACAAAGCGCTTGCGGACTTGAACAACTTCGTAACTGCAGAGATGAAAAAAGAGCTGGGCAAACGGAACCCTAATCAGTTCGTGCTGGATGTTTCAAACGGGAACACCAACGCTCTGGTAAACCCTGACGAGCTACTGGCGTGGGGGCTCACAAATAGAGATGCTCAGAGCTACCTAGCCTCCCTGAACATGGGGGAGAAAACTGCTTGGGAAGCGCTTATTGACTGGGTACTTGACACTTTAGGGCTGAACCGTGACTACCGCTCAGCTATGGCAGAGCTAATAAAAGTAGCGAACGACGTACTTGATACGCCTGTGGACGTGGTTCTCAGGGAGTTCAATAGCAGTGAAGTAATTAATGCCCCAGTCCAGGGTACGGTACTGCCTTCTACGAGGAGTAACCGGCAAATAGAAACTACGGCGTTCAAAAAATGGTTCGCTGGTAGTAAGGTAGTGGATACTAACGGCAATCCTCAGGTTATGTACCATGGTACCAGCGCCAACCAAAAAGGCGAGGCGTTCACCACGTTCAACACCTATGGCTCTAACTATGGACTAATGGGCATGGGGGGGTATTTCACCGACAATCCAGATGTGGCGAGCAGCTACACAGCGAAAGGACGAGGTACTACACCAACAGTGTATCCTGTTTATTTGTCCGTAAAGAACCCTATAGATATGGAAGGTGCAGCCGATCCTGAGGCTTGGATCAAGCAGTTTGACGGGATTGAAGACTACCACGAAGGAGGAGATACAAACGAAAGCTGGTATCGTGCTGCCGAAGACCTACTACGAGACCAAGGACTGCCGTTGTATGAAGGCGCCGATATCATGCAAGAAGGGATCCGCTCCATGGGTTTCGATGGAATTACTCACATCGGTGGTGGTCGGGTAGCAGCTGATGGGGTAAGGCATAAAGTGGTTATCGCCTTTGACCCTGAGCAGATCAAGAGTGCTATTGGTAACCGAGGTACATTTAGCCCAGACACCTCGGATATAACAGCCAGCAAGCTGACTGGGGGTGTCACGAAAGACCTTGCTGATATTACAGCAGCCACGGGTCGCTCAGAAGTCTATTCTCCACAAGAAAAGACTGTGGTAGACAATGCGAAAGCGTTCTGGAAAACCAATGGTAAAGCAGATGTATTCCGCAACACTTACATTGACCAGGCAGCCAGCGTTTCCAAGAAGCTCAGCACTTTGTTCTCCAAAGGAGTGCGGGATTCTTTCGGGAATATCAACCCCATGGGCCTGTACCGTCAAGCGCAGTCCGCCCCTCAACTTATCCAAGGCATGCTCCGCCAAGGGGGCGTTGAGTTCGACGCCAACTCTGGCAAATACCACACAGTCGATGTTACTGTAACAGACCCAACGTCGTCCCTACCTGCTGGAACAAAGGTTACCGCCAATACGGTGCTGACCAAAATACAGGAACTGGCTAAGAATCGTGGTATCAGCGCAAAGGATGCTGAACTGCTAGTGGACTCTACTCTGAAAGGTATGCGTATCAAGTGGATGATGAATCGCAATGCGGAGTTGGAGAAGGACGCCCAAGCATTCGAAAGGAAGGGTAAAAAGCAAGACGCTGAGAAGCTGCGGGAGAAGATGTACGACTTCATGGAAACTTCCCGTGTGTCAGATTCAACCCTGGCATCGCTGGCAGAGAAGAACATCGAGAAGTACGACGAGATCCGGCAAGTCAGAGGCATCATGAACGCAGTTCGTGGTCATGCGATTGAACAGGCGGTAGAGTCTGGTCGTCTAAGCAAAGAACAGGGTAAAGAGTGGGCGGAGGCTATGGACTACGTGCCGTTCGACCGGGTTATGGATGAAGGCGAAGCCAACGGTAAGCGTAAGATGGTGTCGCGTG
>JAGVEG010000096.1 GCA_020058355.1 Candidatus Berkelbacteria bacterium | reverse complement strand
CTCGGGGCGCTGGCCCCCGTAATTATCTTGTAAACAGTGGAGGGTATTACCTCTAGCCGGGCTGCCATATCCAACGCGGATATTCTCTGCTCGATCATGAAGCGTCCCAGCCTACCGCCCGGGGATTCCGGGGGAGTCTTGTGTACCGCCTCCACTACTGTTTGAGTAAAGCCTCTGCAAGTGCGCATAATATAAGGGGCACGGGGCCCCTCCTTTAGTTAGTCTTCGTCGTCATCAGCCCATTTATCCAGCACGCTACTTACATCAGGCGTGGCAGATACCGTCTCTACTTTCTTCGTGGTGCGGCGAACAGGCTCTGGTTCTGCTTCAGCCGCCGCATTGACGTCTACGTGGTCAACATCCGAGAACCCATTGTCTGCGGTAGACGCTTTGAACCCGCTGTCATATTTCTTACCAGCCTTCACAGGCTCCTCTTTATCCAAGACTTCTGCTTCAGCCGACTGCTCGGGTTCAGCTTCTGGCTCAGGCTTGGGTTCCACTTTGGGTTTGGCCGCAGGCTTGGCGGCGACTTTGTTAGCCTGCTTAGAGCTGAACTCAGAAGACGCTTTCTCAGGGGTCTTGGCTTGATACTCAATCACTGTAGCTTGCTGGGCTTCAGCGGTTTCAGCACGTTCTTGGCAGATATCAAACTCGTCTTTCTCCAAAGGCGCCACGGCACTGAAGATAACTTTCGGCGTGCTGGAGTCTGTGTCAAACCGCAGTTCAGTTACTACGCAGTCCAATGGAATACCGTGGCCTTTCAGGAACCGGCGGTACGCATCGAGGGACATTTTCTTCCCCTCTGCTGCACCGAACAATGATGTGGCTGGCAGTGACAGTTTGTACACATCACCGCCCATGTCGTCCGCCATTACTACAGCCAGGTTGCGGATATAACGGCATGCTTTAGAATCCCCTTGGCCAGAGCCACCAATGTTTTTGGGGCAATCGTCGCAGGCGCTCGCTTGAACAGCAGCACTTCGGATGTCAGGGATTTTACCATCTGCAGACCAGCAGATAGGAGCAGCTTCTTTACCCTCTTCGTATTGGCCTGAGTAGTGAACCCGACCCACAGCCTCGGACATACCCACGATAACTACTTTCATCGTACGGTCATCAGACTTGGCAGTTTCTTTGCCGTCTACCATCAAGCGCCACACAGAGCCACGAATGGAAATGTTACGACCACCTGCACCTGCAAAGGTGAGGTCTTTCAACTTCGACTCGACGTTCCTGATGTAGCCGGGAACTACACCACCATTTTTAAACAAAGTAATTTCACTCATGATGTCCTCATTTACGACGTACGGTTATTTCGTACTTACGGTCAATATTCAAACCCGCTGGGCGCATGCCCGGGTTCTCTTCCAGAAACGCTGCTACATTCTTTTGGGCCAGCCGGCGTTCCAGCAGATCCAGGTTACCTTGGTCAATGATCAACTTGTGCATCGACTCCCAATCAGAGGTCCACAACCTGGTCTTAACAGATCGTATCACTGTGCCTGACGGGGTGGAGATACTCTTGATGTCACCGTTGTCTTCGAATGTCTTTGCAAAGTACGCTTCAATCACATCCATCTCTGCTTGCAAGGCAGCTTTTTCCTCTTCGTACTTTTTTGTGGCCTCGCTGATCGCGTCCCTGATTTTCAGATACGCTTTGGCCAGTTTATTTGCGTCCATTTTTAAGCACCTCCACATCCTGCAGGAAGTTACCCAGCGCAGCGAATAATTTCCGCGCCTCTACCAACGGCAGGGTCAGCGCCCCGTCACCGACAGGTATGTGGAACGCGATGTGCGGGGGGTCCGGGTTATCAGGTGCTGGTTTCGGTAGGTCGTCAAATAGCTCTTGTTGTTCCATGATCTTCTCCAGTAAGATTGGCTTTGTGTGAGTAAAACTATAATCATTATTGTTTCTTATGTCAAGCCCATTTCCTCCTTATACAGGTCCACGATGCTGTTGTGGACGTCGATGTTGCCTTGTAACAATTTGAAAATTCTACGCTCTGCGGCGCTACCCTGCAGGTGCACCACAGTCACTTTGTTCTTCTGCCCATTTCTATGAGCCCTAGCATTTGCCTGCAAGTACACCTCAGTGGATGATACAGGGCCCCACCACACCACCATGTCCGCTGCGGTCAAGGTCACACCATGGGCTGCTGAGCTGGGTTGGATAATCAAGACCTTGGGGTCATCCTCTGTCTGAAACGCCTTGAACAAGGCAGTGCGCTTGGCCAATGGCACGGCGCCGTTAATTACACCTGCTTTGAACCCATCAGCGGTGAGCTTTTCTTCCAGCATGTTAATTGCATGGGTGAACGGCACGAAAACAATCACCTTGTGCTCGGTCTGGTTGATCAAGTCCTTCAGCTCGTTGTATCGGTTGCTGACATCAAACTCAATGGCTTCGCCTTCCTCCCCACGTACCGCCCCGCTCGCAATCTGCAGCAGCTTGTTAATCAACACCGCCGCGTTGGCAGCGGTCACCGGGAGTCCTGCAGCTTCGGCGCGCATCTGAGACTTGAGCTTGTTGTAGAACTTCTCCTGCATAGAGGTGAGCGGCACATCATGCGTGGTATACGTTATCGAGGGTAGGTCCAGACACTGCTCCTTGGTGTATCGAATAGCGGGCTGCAGCGTGGCGAATACCACGTCTTTCGCATTGTGCTTCGGCACCCACTTGTATGTGGTCACCTGCGTGAGCACCTGGTCCCGGTAGCGTTTGAAATATTGTGGTACGCTGTCGGGTCGGACTATCTTGGCCAGACCATATGCATCGGTGGGACATTGCGCAGCGGGGGTCCCAGTCATCCCCCAGACCCACGTGTCTGGTTTGATCAGTGAGGCCATGCACTTGCTGCGGTCTGAGGTTGCTGTCTTGAACGCCGTAAGTTCGTCTATTACGATCAAGTCAAAATTAGCGGCCTTGATCTCTTTCTGCATGACTTTGATGCCGTCGTGGTTGATTATGACAATCTCATAATCGCCCTGAATAACCTTAGCTCGCTTCTCTTTGGACCCGTAGGCTACCCCCACCGTGCGGTGCATGACTGTCTTAAACAAGTCGGACTGCCAAGCACTCTCCATGATAGACAGCGGACACAGAATCAAGGCGCGTTTGACAATCCCTTTATTCATGAGGTAGTCCATAGCCCACGCCACGGCGGCGCTCTTACCCGTACCCATGATAGACAGGTTGTAACACCTGTGGTTGGATGCCATGAAGTCTGCCATGACACGCTGATGCTCCATGGGTTTGTAGACTCCTGGCCATTTGTATTCTTTATGAATGGGGTTGGGCACGTTCTTGATACGCATGTTGCGCAGTATCTTGCATTCCTCATACCCCCAGTTCACCAGCACCCTAGCCTTGACCCCATTGCGTTCCAATATCTTACTCTTCGGTATGAGCGCGGTTATCTGGTCTGCTTTTTTGGTGGTGAACAGTAACGCTTTGTTATCGACTATCTGCATGATGTTTTTGGTTCGTTAAAAGGGAACCGCCAGTAGAGCACTGCTCTACTGGGGTGAAGCCTCATCGAGGCGGGTGAAACCAACTAAACGTACAACTTGATTCTTAATCCGCGTATTCAAAATGGTAGCCTTTCGTGTGCGATTGAACACCACTCAGCACGTTCCGTATGCCTTTTGTGTGGGTCCAGCCAAAGTAATCCGCAGCCACGCGCTTGCCCTTAAATACATGCCCCGTCTCAATACATCGCACTTTTCGGGTCCTGTAGTGGCTACTGGCTATCTTCTCTATGTCCAAGCCATACCGGTGATACCGTTTTTGAACTAGGCTCAGAGGCATACCTAGTTCGCGTGCAAGCATGGAGACTGTCTTGCCTGGTTCCACATATAAGTTTTGGCGTGTGTTGCTAGCTTGTTCTAAGGGTGTAGCCCACCGGCAATTCTCGGGGCTGTACGGGCCGTTGTTGTCTACACGGTTCACCGAATGCAATGGAGACGGTTTCGGCCCCATGTCTCTGTCGAACAGTACAACGCCAGGTATACCCCCCTCTCCATTACGCCACCTATCACATACGTAAACCCCCCGACCACCATAAGCGCCATACTTTTTGTTGCTTGCGTCGTAGCACCTGTGGAGCATGCTTTGGTACGTGGCATACGCTCTAGACGGAGGGGCCTTCCACTTGCAGTGGCCATGAATCGTGTTATACGCCTTGGCCACTTTAGGCTGCAAACAACCGCACGATTTGGTATTGCCTATGCGGATGCTCTCTGCTTGTGTATAAAACAGCTTCCCGCACCCGCACTGAGCCTGGACTATCAATACTAACTTCTTACTTTTTACCCCTACCCACTGCTTTCCTACCGGCTTTAGCACCTGTGGAGTAGGCAGACTTGGCAGAACCGTCTTTGTTTCTTGGGAAGGACACATTTTGTTTCGCTGGAATGGCTCGTAGATTAGTCATCTTAGTCGCTTGGCCCCCCTTTGACAACAAATTTTTGTGGTCTACATGAACATTGGCAGGTAAGTCACCATGCTCTTTCTCGTAAGCACGCCGTGCCCTCTTTCTGGCATTGCGGCGCTCCACGACTTTTGGCTTCAGGTCGTATTTCTTTTCTTTCTCATAGTTGCGTATTTTTCGCGGCATTGCTCGCCTCCCTGTGAAACTCAAACCCACATAGTACCCAGCGAGTGGGGTGCTTGACCAATCGGGGGCTGATGATTTGACGGGCCCCCTCCGTACCACCAAGGAGCAGTGCTACTTTTTTGGTTCCTATACCAAAGCCCAAACGGAAACTTCGATTACCCCAACGCACCGAGACGTAGGGCAATGCGTGGAAACATCCACTTGAGTAACTATACCCGACTCGCATGATCATTCCTTAAATTCACAGTGCTCCGGCTTGACCGGGCACCAGGGGTTACACAGGCCACTGGCCGTGGGGTTCCATACATCGTGCTCCTCCGCAGCGCGGATAGCGTCAATACGCCCAATCCACTTACTGAGTGTGACAGCAAAGTCTTTGCGGTAGTACGTCCGATCAATGGGTTGGTCTACCACAAGGAACGCCAGCAGCCCTTTTACTTTATTCACTTTAGGATACTTGGCGAACACCGCCAAGGCAAGTAGCTCCAGCTGGTCAGTGTCTGCATACTTCGAACTCTTCCCCGCTTTCCAGTCGATTATCCGAGCAATGCCCTTAGCCTCATTGACTGCCACAAAATCAGGCAGGCCGCGCCACCATACATCCTTATCGAAGAACCCACAAATCTTGCCCTCTTTGGTCAAGCCCATCTTGGCTTCGATCAATCGCTCACCCGGCAATGAAGCGGCCACATCAACCCACTTCTGAAACTTCTTGAACTCCTCAGGCAGTGGCGTGTTGAATTTCAAATACGCTTCAATCGCTTTGTGTACTGCGTCCCCGTAGGCGTTGCTGGCATGCATGGTGGGTTTAACCACCTTGAGCCGTTTAACCAGGTTGTACTGGCGGCGGCACTGGGAGAACATCTTGTAGCTGCTGTGGCTCCAGATTATAGGCTGCGTCGTCATGTTGATCCTTATATTTCAAAAGCACTTGGAGTAATCGGGTCTCGGCCACAAGCAGTGTAATAGTGTGGCGCGCCTCAGTGGGCTGGTCGTGAGCCAGTTGGTATTCCGCTAACCGTACAGTCTGCTCCAGCGCCGTGGCAGTGCGGATTAAAAGATCAGCGTCGTTCATTCTACGTTTCTCCATACGATTTAGCATACGCCCCTTCACAGCTCACGGGGCACCCTTTAGCCCACTTGGGCGTCTTTTTCATGATGCCTTCGAGTTCTGTGAATGCGTCTTCAAGACTCTCATCTGGCACGACGAAAATCAGTTCATCGTGCACCATGCCCACACAGTCATAGCCTGCTTTGATTGCCTGTACCATCTGCCAGGAAATGATATCTCTGGCCACTGACTGCACGATGTTCTCGCACAGCTTTCCGTTGTATATCTTGGTGCGCGTTCGAGTCTCCCGGTTGATAAACGAGTAGTTCAACCGCCCGTTGTCATCGTACTCTTCTTGCAGCCCATCGTAAAGCAACCGCATGCCAGAGGGTAAGACCAAAGACTCACCTTCAACTCGGATCGTGGCACCGGTGCCAAACGAATACTCTTGGCCGTTTGCCATGCTGTAGATGGCTTCACGGCATTCTTTCCAAAACCCAGCTATGTTTTTGAACTTTGAGCGGTACGTGTCAACCAGACGCTTGCACTCGTCCAAAGGAAGGTCCGCAGACACACCGTTCATAGGCTTCTTCAGGGTAGCCTGTAGCTTGATATGACCCATCAAAAACCCAAGACCCAATACACAGCCCTTACCCACGAACCGCTCAGTAATATCGGCCTTGGTGATCCTACGACCATACACCTCTTCAGCAAACGCACAGTAAGGGTCTCCACCCTGGGCGAATAATTCATTGAGCTGTTCTTCCCCGGACAACCAGGCGTTCACACGAGCTTCAATCTGAGAAGAGTCGATCGCTATAATGCTGTGCCCTT
The DNA here is from genome assembly GCA_020058355.1 of Candidatus Berkelbacteria bacterium. Taxonomy (GTDB): domain Bacteria; phylum Patescibacteriota; class UBA1384; order CAILIB01; family CAILIB01; genus JAGVEG01. The sequence continues at coordinate 3,906 of JAGVEG010000096.1, read as the reverse complement.
CAGGTGCAATCAGTGCATCACGCAATGGCTCGCGTAAACCCCGTTTCACATCAATATGTCTTGGAAGATTTTGCAGATTCCAAAGCCAGTCACCGCTGTATCGGTTGGTGTGTGCCCCTGCATATTTCAAAGGGAATGGCAGCTGGTCTGATAGTCCACCGGCAATAATCAGCTTCTCCAAACGGCCTTCACGGCCAGTAGATTTGGTCTCAATTCGCGCGGCTGCGATCATCTGAATGCGCTCATCTTCGTGCTCAAGTAGCTCCACCATGCCTGGATCGGTTTTTGCAAATGCGTAAGACAGTTTCGGATTGCCTTCGGCGTCTTTTACTTTCAAGCTATACTTCGTGGGGGGCGTCACACCTAGAGACTCAAGCACTCCAGCGAACTTGGCGTTGCTCATCAAGTCTTCTTTGCTGATACCTACTTCGTCGAGAATCTGCGCTTTGCGTTTGCGAAGCCTCTCTAAAGCCTGTTTGAGCATCGGCACGTCCAAAGTCAATTTGGGCTCGCACACCATGCGCATGATAGCGTCAATGACTTTCATCTCGACATTTGGAGTACGCCCTATCAGCGCAAGAAGTAGCTTGTAAGTCAACTCCACATCGTTCTTGCAATACTCGCCATAGGCACGAAGCTCTGACGGGCTGAAGTCTTTCCTCCACTTGCCGATAGCCTGCACGACTTCATTACCTTTCTCACCCAAGTTGTAGTGTTTCACCAGCTTGTCAAGAGACCCACCAACCTGCGTACCGTGAAGTGGTCTGGCCATGGATAGCGTGTCAATATAAGCACCTGCAAAGATACCAAAATGCTGACAGAGGATGAAGAAGTCAAAGTGCCCGTTGTGTGCCACCACTGCTGAGCCAGCCCAGTCAAATTGTAAAAGCCATTGGCGGGTAGCCTCGTCAGTGCCACTGAACCATTCTGCAGGACCATCGTTGACTTTCACAGCCACACCGATCACTTCGAAACGAGGGTCTTTTACGTACTCCAAGTAGTTAAATTTCTTAAGACCATACTCCGGCGAGTAGGCCGTTTCGAAGTCGATCACTAATAATTGCTTCATCAGGAACCCTCCCCGGTAGTTGGACTCGCCAATTCAAGGAATATCTCTAAAAGCTTCAGATTATCCTTGTGGATCACCAGGGATGCACCACCCATAGCTTCAATCTCTTGGAGCCTGTGCTGTTGTAGGTCAGTAGGCTTTTTGGTTGCGTCTGCCTTGGCCTCGATGGCGAGGAACCCACCATTATGTATACAGCATATGTAGTCAGGGATGCCTGTCGAGCCCATGCCGTTGTTGACCGGCTTGAAATACCATACCCCATATTTCTTCAGCAGCTTGTCGATCTGTTGTTTTACTTTGCCTTCCGGCGTCATCTTTGCCATTTAATCTTTCTCCAGTAGCCACCCAAAGGGGGTGTTTTGTTTTTCAGTAGCTTGCTTAACATAGCTCTTGGAACGCGCTTCTTTCCGAGAGTATGCCGCCAACTCTAATTCAGCTTCACGAAGTTGTGCCTTTAGTTCACGGGCTCTCTCTTTGGCAGCACGAGACTTCTCTTTGGCTTCCTGAGTCTTCAGTCTGGCTTCAATGGCTTGGTCACTCTGGGCAACTTCACGAGCTTTCTTCACCATGTTTTTACCCTTGCGGGTAGCCAATCCTTTGGCCCACCCAGTTCCAGAAACCCAACCTTTTGGGGTCCTGATAGCATTGGTCTTTCGTACCAAAAAGCCCTTCGAAAGGGAGTGCAGTCTGCTAAGTATAACCACCGCCGCGTTCGGTGGTACTCCAGCTGAGTTCGCTAAACTCACAGTTGATCGAGGCACGTTGGTCAACTCAGATAGTATCCGCCGCTCCTTCTCTGTCAGGCCGTCAATAGGCAGGGCTGCTGCGGCTTCGTGGTCAAGGACGGCTTGGTCAAGAGCCTGCCGCCGAACATCGCACTCCTTTTTGTATTCGTCGTATAGGCTCATACTGACCCCCAGTGTTAAACATCCAATCGTTTCGTTAGCTCTTTCGCCTGCTTCAACCCACTGTATGTGATGCGACCCTGCTCAACCCATCGGTCAATCCAGCACGCCACCGTTTTGCAGTAGGTAACCGTTTTTTCACTGATCTCCCCTGTGGCCAAGGTTTTCTCCAACATCAGAGTCGCAGTCCTCAGCAGGTTTCTGGAATGGGCGTCGTGAGCTTTGTCACAGTCCATGGCCACGGTAGTTACGAGAGTCTGTTTTATAAAAGCGGCGAGCCCCTCCTGTGTAGTAACCGCCGCCACTGCCACATGGAGTTGCAGAGACAGCTCATCCTGGTGCTTTTCAGTTAGAGGTAGCGCCGGCCCCCGCAAGGGCCAGACTTTACGTTTAGTAGCTTTACGCATGGTCAGCTTCTCACTTAAACCAATGCAAGTAAGCAAGAACAGCCATGCTTATAAAATAGGCCGTGCAAAGACCTATAGCAAGCCCGCACTTGAGCCCTATATGCCACCCGTCAAAGTACTCAATAGGCTGCTTTGATAAGTCTTCTTTTGTGGGTTTTCGAATGGAAAAAGAGTGGTATATCCCGAAAAACCCAGTCACCGCTGCGCAACACAACATGAAATAAACCATCACTGCACCTCTGCTTTGTTGATTACTTCGCGGGGTTGATCTGCTGGCTGGCTGTGGGTGAATAGTGGTCCCATGCTGTCAATCATCCTAGCAACAGACTCAATCGCTTCGTTAAATCCGTACTGACATGCTTCATACCTATCAGTGATGCCTCTATCTTCTAATCCGCACCCCATGCCTTCGTGACTGTATTCTGGGAAATCAAATTCAACCGGATCACCGTTGGGCTGGCTGTGGGTGAATAGCTTCTCCGCGTCTTGGTATAAATCAGCCACATGCTTTGAAGTAGTTGCGCCTACAGTACCATTTGCAGGGTTTGTGAAAAGCCAAGCAACCGCCTCCCCACTCCGAGCGTGGAATAGGCCTGCTTTGAATCCCTTCTCAAATATTGAGTCAGCTCCCATGTCTTGCCACTTCCAACTTTCCTGATCCACTAATTGAGTTAATACTTCCCAGCTTTTAATCAACGCCTCTTTATCTACCTGATTCATGCTCATGATTTCTGCTCCCCTAGGAACTCATACAACTTCTGTTTGTAGTGCAGTGCTTTCCCGGCATCGTCTGAACCTTCTTTACGGCCCTGGCGCATCCCGTATTTGATTATGTTGCCTTTGAGATAACCGATGAACTCTTCACGGGTCAGGACAGACTCCATCACATGCCACGGCTGCATGCCCAGGTCTTTGTAGTGATTACCTGAGACTTGCACGGCGTCTGCGCTTTTCGCTTGGTTTGCCATATTTCGGGTACCCGATCCCAGCAGCTCTGCAGCTATGCAATGAGCCAAGTGTTCATTAGCTAGAGTGTCCCCTAGTATTCGCCCGCCATCTGTGTATGTCTCAGGGATACCAACGGACCCACTACGACCGTGCCCTACTGTACCAACAGAACCTGCCACACGTTTTTCATAATCTATGCTCATAAAACCTCCTAACCGTTGATAAAATAGTCTGCGGCGCACCGCATGGTAACTTCACGAACTGCTTTGTCTAAGCCGTCCGGGTTGGTGTACTCCACCCTGAACCACTTGGGTGTACCGTCGGGGCAAACACCTTTGGCACAGTGACCATGAACTGCGCCGGTGTAGTAGTTGAGCTCAATGCTCAACTGGTTACGCAGCCTCGCACTATCAGCATCCTGAGTGAATGGCCTCCACCAGACGTGGGTGTCGTTGTCCAACAATCGCAGCCATTCAGCCTCTCCTGTGTCTCTCGTTGCAAACCCGTCGTACCCAAGCCCTTTGGCCACAACACCCAACATCTCCATACGCTCCGGCATGGTCAACGCCTGCTGGAT
>JAGVEG010000015.1 GCA_020058355.1 Candidatus Berkelbacteria bacterium | reverse complement strand
GTGGAATGGATTGCCTCCATAGTGCGGCATCTCGATCAGGATAGTAGGAGTAATTTCAGTCAGTATCTCGAAAGATACATCCCTGCAACTTGGTTCCTGATCGGAGACCTAGCATTTCAGGAGTACGGCATGATGGCACTATCGCTCTCGAGACTATCACGAGATGGGCTTGAGGCCATAAATCATGAGATGGACTATTATGCAAGGTTACCATCACCGGACGGTAATAACCTTCTGCAGTCTGAGTACATAGCGCATCTAGATGCAATTGGAATAAAGGTCCTTCCGCTACTCACCTTTTTAGCTGAGCCAACGAGACAGACCCTGCTTGGGAAAAATAATGGTGAACAGCTACTTTTATTCTTGGCTACTTTGAGCGAGGCGTTGGGTGTAGTTAAGACGTTACAGGTGCTTGGTTTGTCAGGGGTAACAATTACGGGGGTGCGTGACGCAGTCGCACTGTATGAACAAGAGCGACTCGTGGTTATGGATTTAAGTTTTGCGGTAGATCGATACCTTCCAGCAACAAAAAATGATGCATTCTTCGGTCAATTTTATGGTTTTATCGACTACGAATCACTGCTTACCGGAAAGGCAAAAGAGCATCTGCATCAGTATTATTTACAGCTGAACGACAGTCAAAAACGTGCTTTTCTTCCAGTTTGCATACAGGTGCTTGCGCAGCAGCCAGTAATTGAGACAGTATTTACACCACATGATGCACGAAGATCACTAACTCAGGCAAGTGCAGACTTTGCCTTAGAAAAGGATCATGCTGCATACTATGAACGTCTTGAGCGGGTCTACTTACCATACTTCTGGCCATATGTACGAACTGTTTACGAGATAGTTGAGACACTTATTGCAAGTACCTAATACGTAGAAATGATCTTCACTCCCAAAATCTTTGTTTCCGGTGCTGCAGCAGATTATGAAGAGGGTATTCCGGGGGCTATTGCCGTTGGAAAAGCACTGGCCCATCGTGGGGCAGTGGTGATTACTGGTGCAACATCAGGGGTGCCCTATGTTGCAGCGAAGGCTGCCTACGATGCGGGTGGTATGGTAATTGGCTTCTCGCCAGCGAGCACGCCGAAGCAGCATGAAAAGACGTACCGCCTGCCAACTGACTCTCATAATCTCATCTTTTATACCGGCTATGACTATGCGGGGCGTGACACACTAACTGTTGATCTTTCTGATGCGGTCATTGAGGTCAACGGCCGCATGGGAACACTTCATGAGTTTACGAGCGCTTTCGAGCGCCGCAAGATCATTGGTGTACTACTTGGTTCTGGAGGAATCAGTGATATGCTTCCAGAAATTGTTGAGCGAGCAAACCGCGGCCAGGGGCGGGTTATTTTCAACGCGGATCCCGAAGTACTCGTCGCTGAGGTGCTCGCTGCCCTTGAGGAATTGTACGAGGTAGATCTTCCCGGCGTCGAATAGTCCCATATGCATCTTGCACGCATTGCTACCACCATCGGCGCGACACTTGGCAGCTGTGTTGTCGCGGGTGTTATTGTACTTATGGGAGTGGCGCAGGTGCGTGTAGCCTATGGCGTGCAGTTTATGGATCGACCACTGGGTGGTCTGAGCCGCACCGAGGCGGAACAGGTGGTTACTACCTACCAGCAGGTGCAGCAGACACGAGAACTGCGGGTGTTGCTTCCCGATACCTCACAGCCCAAGGACGCAGTTACGCAGCGCTATCCAGAACGCACGGTAACCACTACCCTTGCTGATCTTGGCTATCAAGTACAGCAGGAAAGTTTTGCCGAGATCTGGACGCCTGAGAAGCAGGGTAATCTGGCTTCGCAGCTTTTTCGGCCATGGGGGACGGCACTCCTTGGGAGGATCGTCTTGCCTAAGGCGAGTCTTGATGCCGGGGCCGTTGCTGAGTTTATTACCACCAAAGTTGTACCTGAGCAGCAGGCCCCACAACCCGCCCGTATTGAGATTGAGGGAGATGCGATTACCATCAAAGCCGGAGCGCCAGGTAGTGAAATTAGTGACGCTACTCTAAGTGAGCAGATTCTTGCCGCGGTAGACCCGGGAACGCGCCCAGTGTATGTGCGTGCTGTGGTGCAAGAAACCGTCTCGCCGGTTACTACTGCGAGTCTTGAGCCGGTACGAACCCATTTACAGGCGATTCAAAAATCGAAAGTACAGCTGCAGGGTGCGGTGAAGCAAGTTCCCACTGCTAAAGAGTTTCTTCAGTGGTTTACCCTTAACCAAGATGACAAAGGTGGCGTTGGCTTGGTGGTAGATGAGGAGAAAGTAAGGACCTATCTTAAGCAATTTGATACCAAAATTAACTATGAACAGTCAGCGACAAAGCTCCTGCAGCAAGTGCAGCCGCTTGCTCGTCTTGACGCACCAGTACCCGAAACATTGAGCGTAGTCCTTCCGGCTAAGGTGGTAGAAGCGGTAGCGCCGGGCGTCTATGAATCTGGTCTCTACCCTGGTAAGTACATCTACATCAATCTTAAAGAGCAGCGTCTCTACCGCATGAACGGCGAGACCCTTGAGAAGACCTATCCGGTATCAAGTGGGAAGTGGTCAACACCAACGCCTCGGGGTAACTTTACTGTTGCCGGAAAGAGCCCTAATGCATTTTCCCGGACCTTCCGTCTCTATATGCCATATTGGATGAACTTTATTGGGGAGGGTGCGAGTCTCGGTGAGTACGGTATTCATGGCCTCCCAACCTGGCCAAACGGCTATAAAGAAGGAGCCAATCATATTGGCACCCCAGTGAGTCACGGGTGCGTGCGCCTCTATGACGCTGATGTGAAGGAAATGTTTGGGTGGGCAGAAACGGGAACTCCGGTAGTGATTCGCTAGGAGCTAGAGGCTGATGTTGGGGCCGATGAGGTCAAGGATGATGCGCACCACTGAGAAGAAGACGATACCGATCAGGATGCCAACAACACGTGCCTTGGAAGCATCTGCCTTCTGGCCGTATGACGTCGTCATATACTGCCAGCCGTAGTAAACCAGAGAAATAAGCCCGGCCAACATAACATAGGGCCAGCCTTCGCGGAGGAGGGAGTTGAGGTACGCCTCAAATGGAAGGTTCTGACAGGCGACATCACCCTTTAAGAAACGAGTGCGTGAACTCACTCCATTTGTATCGGTATCAGTAGCGGAGAAATCTTGCTCAGTAATGGTGGTAAGGACACCGCGACACTTGCAGCTGGTGTTGCCTTCGGTGCAGGTTGGGTAGGTCTGCTTTACTTCCTCAAGCGTAATACCTCCAAGGTCTTTATCTGTGGTGGAGGCACCTGAGCTCGTGATTGAGCCGCCGAGGCGAGAGCCAAAATCTTGGATGCGTGCGGCATCATTAAATCCTTGAAAGCTAGGATCGGCCTTATAAGCATCGAGATAGGCTTGCTTAGTGCCTTTGTAAAAAGTAATGGTGAGGTCCTTTAGGGCTGGATTACCTCTTTCAAGACCACTCAAGCTTCCGTCGCTGGAAATTGGAGAAAGTCCGAGTTCTTTATGGAGCGCTACGGAAGCCTCACCTCCGAATGAGTGTCCTGAGTCTCCGGCAAATGCCCAAACACATTTTTGCTTCATGCAGACAAGTGCAAAGTCTCCAAGCTTTAC
>JAGVEG010000107.1 GCA_020058355.1 Candidatus Berkelbacteria bacterium | reverse complement strand
GTACTGCTTGCGGTGAAGGCTGCGGCAGTGTGGCTCCTCTTCCGGGAGCGGCCGTTTGCCATCGATCCCACCGTGCTTTCACTTGATATCTCGGTTGATCCGGGGAGCTTCCCGTCGGCTCATACGATGTTGGCATTTGGTATTGCGGCAAGTATGTTACTTGCTGGCTATCGACAGTTGGGTAGGTGGCTGATCATCGTCGCATTACTCGTTGCCTTTGGGCGCGTTGCAGCTGGTGTGCATTTTGTGAGCGACGTACTTGCCGGTGCGGTGTTTGGCATCGCGGTGGCGTGGATTTTGCACCATGAATCAGGTACGTTGAAGCGGTATTTACCTAAGGAGTAGTCATGCATATCTCAAAAATTCTCGGTGCCGGATTACTTATTGTTGGGTTGTTTGTGCTGGGATTATTTATCGGCGTCCAGATCCGTAAGGCACGCACCGCCACTGTGATCACGACACCGGCTACATTGCCGAGTCCGGTTGGTGAAGATGCTCCGTGAGCACGAGGGCAGAATTACTGTTGGAGGGACTCAACAACGAGCAGCGCCTAGCCGTTGAAACGGTCGCTGGGCCAGTGCTTATTTTGGCAGGTGCGGGGAGTGGTAAGACCAAGGCGCTGACACATCGCTACGCGTATCTCCAGCGCTCTGGAGTAAGTAGTGCAAATATTCTCTGTGTCACCTTTACGAATAAAGCAGCAGGGGAAATGCGAGAGCGTGTGGCGCGCTTGCTTGGCTATGATGACCACGGTATTGGGGCAGGCCCAACATTTCCGTGGCTGGGAACGTTTCACCGTATTTGTGTGCGGTTATTGCGGCGTGAGTTGGCTCAGCAAACGTTTAACAAACGGACTGACCGGTTCGTTATTTATGATGAAAGTGATACTGCGGTTGCGGTAAAGCGGGCAATGGCTGATCTGAAGCTCGATAGTAAGACCTGGAATCCCAATACCATTCGTAACCACATTAGTGGCGCAAAGAATGAACTGCTCCGACCTGCTCAGTATGCGCGCTATGCAACCGGGCCCTGGCAGCAAAATATCTTGGCGGTCTACCAGCGCTATGAGGAGATTATGGCAGAAGCTAACGCCTTCGACTTTGACGATCTGGTGCTTGCTTGTGTTGAGTTTCTTCAACAGAACCCTGAGCGGCTTGCGTGGTACCAAGAGCAGTTTAAATACGTCATGGTTGATGAGTACCAGGACACGAACCGTCCTCAGTACAAACTGATTACGTTATTAGCGGCAGGATCCCGCAACCTCTTTGTAATTGGTGATGACTGGCAGTCGATTTACTCCTGGCGCGGTGCAGACTTCCGTACCATTCTTAATTTTTCCGTGGATTACCCTGATGCCACGGTGATTAAGCTTGAGCAGAACTACCGCTCAACCCAAACCATCCTTGATGCCGCTCAGGCAGTTATTCTCAGAAATACTGAGCGCAGCGATAAGCAGCTCTGGACCGATGGGGCTAAGGGGGCACCGGTCACGGTGGTTGAGTGTATCAACGAGCGTGACGAAGCCGACTTCATTATGCGGGAGGTGCGCGCACTTGCTCGCCTTGGGAAATATCAGGCGCAAGATTGCGTGGTGCTGTATCGTACTAACGCTCAGTCTCGTGCGGTGGAAGAATCCTTTGTAAAGGCGGGGCAGGCCTACCGCATTGTGGGAGGCGTCCGTTTCTGGGATCGCAAAGAAGTGCGTGACGCAATGGCCTATCTTAAATATCTTGAGAACCCACGTGACTTAGTAAGCTTGGAGCGGGTTATTAATGTGCCAGCGCGGGGCATTGGTCAGAAGACGGTCTCTCAGGTCCTCCAGGCCTTTGCAGATAATCCCGGTGTTGGTCTTGGAGGGCTTCCGGCAAAGACTCATGGGTTTTTCCAGCAGATGGAAGGATTCCGCTCGAGTCTCCCTGCAATGCGACCGGCTGAGTTACTGCGGAATATTCTAGAAAAGACCGGCTATTTGTTGGCCTTACAAGATGGAAGCATTGAGGGGGAGGCGCGTTACGATAATGTCTTGGAGTTGCTTAGTGCGGCTGATCGGTTTGATACGGTAACCGATTTTCTTGAAGAAGCTACGCTGGTGCAGGATGGTGACGCCCTGGCGGTAGATATGGCGGGAGGTTTTGTAACGCTGATGAGCCTGCATGCCGCAAAGGGTCTTGAGTTTCCGGTGGTGTTCTTGGTGGGTATGGAGGAGGGGGTATTTCCCCATAGCCGGTCACTTGAAGATGCTGGTGAGCTTGAAGAAGAGCGCCGGCTTGCGTATGTGGGTATGACCCGGGCACGGGAGCGACTGTATCTCTTGTATGCAGGTGAACGACGGGTACACGGACTTCTGCAAAGTAGCCCGCCATCACGGTTTATTGCCGAGATTCCTCACGATTTGATTGAGCAGATTTAAAAAACACGGTAGTGTAGGGGTACATGCATAGACGATACTGGCTGCTTCGCCGTGGTTTCGGATTACTCCTAGCTTCTGCCTTGGTGACTACTGCTGTGATTGCACAAAAAGGTGGAGATGATTCTGTTGATACAAATAAACATAATGACGCCACTCCGTTGGCTGTTACGACTCCAGTGGTAACTCCAGTCCCTGCACTTGCTATCGTGCAGCCGATTGTTGCTTCACCAACACACGAAGTAGTTATTGTTACCACCTCGATTGCGAATGTGGTGCCATCGCCAACCCCAACCCCTACAGCAACACCCACCCCAAAGCCGACGCCAAAACCAACGGTAAAGCCAACGCCGAAACCTACCCCGAAGCCAACAGCCAAGCCAACACCAACACTACCTCCAAAACCTACGCCCAAGCCCACGGCTACGCCGGTACCGGTACTAGATGAGCCAGGAACACACATGCTTACCGGAAAGGCGTCATGGTATGAGGGTATTGCTACGAGCGCTGAGGACCAGGCAAATGGGATCTATGGCACTGCCCACCGTACCTTACCGAAGGGAACGCTGATTCGCGTTACGCGAACCTCTACCGGAGCCAGTGTTACTGTTCGCGTGAATGATCGCGGTCCGTTTCATGCTGATCGCGCGGTTGACCTTGCTCGTCCTGCCTTTGAAAAGCTCGCAACACTAGGAACAGGGGTACTGAGCGTGGTAACGGTTGAAGTGCTCTAGTTGACGAAGGGCGGGGACCGCGCTAGAATCTTAGCATGCCTTCACAAGCGCTTGTTACTCTTTGTGGCTCAAAGCAGAAGACCACGCACAGCGGTCTGTCGTTTGCTTGCTAGGAAGAACCAAGCGCACCAAGACAGACCGCACGCGGTCTGTTTTTTGGGTGAGGGAATACAAAAGAGGAGTGGAATGGAATGGGAAGAAGAGCGGTTGCGATACCGGCTAGTAAAGCCTTGGTGAGTGTTATTAGGATTGCTTTAGCTGGGTTGAGTAAGGAAAAGAAGGCAGCCGCACTACGGTCCAGTCTCAGTGAATTAAATCTTAGTGATGTTGTGCTTTGCCGAAAACAAACACATACACCACAGAGCTTTTATGACGCAGTGATTGGTGCATTAGACCGGGGAGCCTGGGAGCGCGTGCCGCAAAGTATTAGGGAAGGAATCAGACAAGACTGGATAAAGAGTACTAAAAGAGATGAGAGAATCACCTTTAATGATGGGGATCCATAGCATTGGGCCCCATCTTTTTTTATGAAACAGGTTCATTCTCAACTCGCCAAGATGAGCGTATACTTATCCCGTTACGAGTAGCTATTTTTTATGAGTGAACCACATGCGGTGATTGCGGCAGAATCGGTAGCGCGTGTTTATGGTAAAGGGGACACGGCGGTTGCGGCTTTGCAGGACATTAGTTTCTCTCTGAATAAGGGTGAGACGGTGGCGATTATTGGTAAGAGTGGCTCAGGGAAAAGCACCCTGATGCATATTTTGGCATTGCTTGATCGGCCCACCTTCGGGAAGATTAAGATTAATGGCAAGTCAGCTGGGTCATACAAGGGCAAGGAGCTTGATCTTTTGCGGAACAAGACCTTTGGCTTTGTGTTCCAGCAGTTCTTCCTGAATGCTGATGACACGGTACTGAATAACGTAATGCTACCCTTGAAGATCGCTGGCGTCCCACGCGCAGAGCGCTTGAAGCGGGCTATGGCCGCCCTCCATGATGTGGAGCTTACCGATAAGGCGAATCAGAAGGCGAATGACCTCAGTGGTGGTCAGAAGCAGCGCGTATGTATTGCGCGGGCAATTGTAAATCGCCCAGCGATTATTTTTGCCGATGAGCCCACTGGTAACCTTGATACTGCAACAGGTGACAAGATTGTTGATTTGCTCTTTGAGATTAACAAACAGCACCACGCCACGCTGATTATTGTTACTCACGATCCTGAGCTTGCTGCCCGCTGTGGTCGCCAGATTCAGATTCGGGATGGTAAAATTGTTGCTGCCTAACTGCCTGCTATGAAAGTCCTTGATATTATTCAAACCTCCAGCAGCAACATGCTGCGTAATAAGTCGCGTAGCTTTCTGACGATTGTTGCTATTGTGATCGGTGCATTTACCCTGAGCCTGACGAATGCTACCGGTGATGGTATCCGTAGCTACCTTGAGCGCCAGCTGGGAAATCTTGGTGCGGAGAATTCATTTATTATTACGGCGCGGGATACCGCTGCAGAAGATCGTTCCAGCGATCTTCCAGCTAAGTATGACCCGGAGCGTAAGCGTACTTCTCAGCAGACAGCAGGAAATGGCCCGGGAGGTTCTATTCTCATGGGTCAGAAGGATCTTACGAAACTACAGTCACGGAAAGACCTTGTTGATGTGCGACCAATTACCAATCTGGTGGTTGATTACGTACAGCTTGGTACTTCTGATAAGTACACTACCAATGTTAGTCGGGCAGGTGAGTTGAATATCGACCTGATTGCAGGCCGTCGTGTGGAGAAGGCAAGTGTACGCCCAGAGATCACGCTGCCAAAGTCGTATGTTGAAGCCTTTAAACTAGATTCTCCAGACCAGTTGGTAGGGCAAGAAGTGGTAGTGCAGGTAACAAATGCCAAGGGTGAGACCCAGCTTTTGACCGCGTCTGTCGTTGGTATTCAGGAGAAGAGCTTGATTGGTTCCTCAGTTACCTTCTTGAGTCGTCCTGCGTATGACCAGTTGCTAACCTTTCAGCAGCAGGGGCTACCGATTGCTACGATTCAGCAGTATGGCGGCTTCTTTGCAGAGTTCGATAAGGATTTAAGTGATGCTAAGATTGATAGCTTGATTGCTGAGCTTAAGAATGACGGCTATACCGCCAACACAATTAAGAAGCAGTCAGAAACAATCTTTACGGTGGTAAATGCGGTTACTTTGGTGCTTAATGGCTTCGGTATCATTGCACTCTTGGCGGCGGGGCTTGGTATTATCAATACCTTGTTGATGAGTGTACAGGAGCGAACCAAGGAGATTGGTCTTATGAAGGCCCTGGGACTTGGTGGTCGCACCATCTTCACATTGTTCAGTATTGAAGCAGTGCTTCTTGGTTTCTGGGGAAGTCTCATCGGAATTCTCCTTGCCCGTGGTGCTGGAGAGCTAGCGAATCGTGTTGCTGAAAAGACCTTCCTTGAGGGTATTGATGGGTTAACCCTTCTCGTATTCCCACTGGGAAGTCAGCTCATGATTGCACTCGGTATTATGGTCATCGCCTTCTTAGCAGGTACCCTTCCTGCAATTCGTGCAGCAAAGAAGGACCCAATTGAGGCCCTGCGCTACGAATAAATGTTGAAGAGCTTTACTGTGTGAAGTAAGCTCTAATAAGATGAAAGATGAGGAAAAGAAGCGTCAAATGTTG
>JAGVEG010000022.1 GCA_020058355.1 Candidatus Berkelbacteria bacterium | reverse complement strand
CTTGGCGTCCACGCCGTACTCCAGAAAGATCCTGACGCTACGATTGTTGTTCTCTGGGCAGATCACATTATCCGCACTCCTGAACTTTTCTTAAGCACCCTGCGCGCCGGTGTTACCGAGGCACAGGCCCACCCCGATACTGTGGTGGTCTTTGGCGCACTCGCCACCGATCCAAATCCTGGCTTTGGCTACATCATTGCTGATATCCCCGTCACCCTGGATGGCCCCGTTGTACTTCCCGTCAAGAGTTTCGTGGAAAAACCATCAGTTGAACGCGCTACCGAGCTGATCGCCAATGGCGCTGCCTGGAACCTCGGCTACAAGGCCTTCCACGGACAAACTTTCATTGACACCATCGCCAAGGACTATCCTACTATTCCTGCCCTACTCGCTGAAAACACTACCGAGTCATTCAATCAGCTCCCTGCTGAATCAATCGAGTTCCTCTACACTGAGAAAGTCGCCAAGCGCACCACCGTGGTTTCCCCACTCGGCTGGCAAGACCTAGGCAGCATCCGCGCCCTTCACCAGCACAGCGTTCACGAAAGTGATACCCACACCCACACCGAGGGCCAGACGATTACCCTTGGTACCCACAACTGTTTTGTGCGCAGCAATGGAAAGCCTGTTGTCGTGATTGGCGCTGAAGACCTTGCAGTCATTGATACTGATGACTGTGTATTCGTGCTCAAATACGGCCACGAGAAGCACTACCCCGACCTTCACAAACTTCTCAAGGAAGAATATCCCGAACTTACCTAGCATGCTTACCACCACCTCAATCCTCCGCGCCTACGACGTACGCGGCACCTACCCGGACCAGGTAAATGCTGAGGTTATTCGCAGCCTCATCGCCGCTACCATCACGGTTTTGCAACCAACTGATCTCGCGATTGGGTGTGATGTGCGCCTTTCCAGCCCTGAGCTTCACGCCGCCGCTATTGATGCTGCAGTTACCATGGGAGTAACGGTTCATGATCTGGGCACCATTTCCACTGAACAACTCTACTATGCTGCGGGTACCTGGAATATTCCTGGTGTTAGCATCACCGCCTCTCACAACCCCGGCAACTGGAATGGCATGAAACTGATTGATGCCGGTGCCAAGCCGCTTATGAAAGATGGTCCACTGGGCAAGATTTATGAGCTCGTAAAGGAAGGCATCACCCCTACCCCCAAAGCAGGCGGAAGCGTAATTGCTACCGATGCCACCACCCCCTACCTTGAGATGATTGCCGGGATGCTCCCCACCTTCACCAAGCCGCTACGGCTGGTTGGTAATGCCCATTTTGGCGTGAACGGTACCTTTGTTGATGCCATCGTCAAAGATCTGCCTATCTCTATTGAGCGCCTGAACTGGCAACCCGATGGTAACTTCCCTAAGGGAGCACCAGACCCACTCCTCCCCAAAAACCAGATTGAAATTGCTGAGAGCATCATTGCCACCAAGGCAGATGCTGGCATTGCCTGGGATGCTGATGCTGACCGCTGCTTCATTTACGATGAAACCGGCCGCGCTGTCCCTGGAGTTATTACCGGTGCCCTTATCTCTGAGCTTCTTCTTACCCAAGAGCCAGGCCAGGCAGTGGTTATCGATCCCCGCATCATCCGCGCCATTGTCACCGCTATTCAAAAGCATGGTGGCACCCCCGTACTCAGCCAGACCGGCCATGGCTTCATGAAGCGCAGTATGCGCGATACGGGTGCTATCTTTGGCTCCGAGAACTCCGGCCACTTCTACTACCGCTCATTCTTCGGCTGTGATAGCGGCCTCGTTACCTTTGCACACGTCCTTACCATCCTCAAACAGTGCCAGGATCAGGGTATCGCTCTTTCAAGCTTGGTTGACGCTTGGGAGTCACTCTGGTGCAACAGTGATGAGATCAACTTCCACTGCCCCGATATGAACGCCACCATCGCCGCAGTGCAAGCAACCTACCCAGATGCGGAAGTAAACACCCTTGATGGCGTGAGTCTTGGCCTCGAAACCTGGCGCTGCAATGTACGCGGTTCACAGAACGAGCCCGTACTTCGCCTCAATGTTGAAGCCAATAGCAAGGAGTTGCTTGCTCAAAAAACTACCGAACTCGTTGATCTCCTCACCTCACTTGGGTGTACCAAGCGAGAAGATTAATTGACGTATCTTTTCTGAAGAATTGATCTAAAGACATATTCTGGTTGATAAAATATAACAAATTTGTTATGTTTATCTAAATCATCCGTCTTCGAGTCTACCTAAGTAGTAGAACGGAGCGGATTTTTTTAGTACCATTCTCTTTATGATCACTGAGCGCGTCGCAATCTTTATTGATGGTAGTAATCTCTATTACAAGCTTCGCGCATGTGAGCCAACCTTAGGTTATCTAAACTTTAACTACGCAGATTTTTGTGGACACCTTTCAGCTGAGCGGGTAGTTGTAGTAAAGAACTATTACATCGGTGCAGTCCGCGCAAAACAAACTCCCAAGCAAAATACCCGTGACGAGAAATTACAAAAAGAGCAAACTATTCTCTTCGGAATTCTCGAATCAAAACGACAAGCTTTTACTGTACGTCGTGGCTATCTAATGAAGATAGGCAATAGCTTTCATGAGAAAGGTGTAGATGTTGCGTTAGCTGTAGACATAGTCAGCGGCGCGTATGAAGACCTTTACGACACAGCTATCGTGGTATCCTCAGATACAGATCTTCTACCTGCAATTTTTGCCGCCCGTTCACGAGGTAAGCGTGTTGAGTATGTGGCCTTCGAAGAGCGGCAGAGTATTGGCCTCACGCGTAATGTGGACGCAGTGCAGCTCATCACCAGACAGCAGGTAACTACTTTCAAACAATCATGAACACCTCCACCCTCGGTATTGATCTTGGCGGTACCAAGCTCGCTTGGGGGCTTGTGGGGAGCCGTGGGCAGTTACGCCCGCTCGGCACTGGTCGCACCCCTACCACGCATGAGGGGACGCTTCGTGCGCTGGCGCAGATTATTAGCCGTCACCCCGCCCCTTCGGTTGGTATTGCGATTGCTGGCACGTTTCAAGGAAGCGTTCTTACCGCTACCACCAATTTGCACATTGAGGCTGGGACTGACCTCCAGAGCATTACCAAAAAACGCCTGATCCTTGAGAATGACGCTGTCGCCGCCCTCCGTGCTGAGCACAAGCTTGGCGCCCTACAAACCTACAAGAATGCCGTCTATATAAGCCTCGGCACCGGTATTGGTGGTGCCGTACTCCAAAACAACGTCGTCTTGGATCATCCTCGCGATATCCATGAAGAAATTTCTCGTCTCAAACTCACCGACCACGACCACTTCCCCTGGCCAAGTGGTGAAGGCTCAGTAGAAGCACTCCTTGGTGGCCACGCCCTCGCTGCCCGCTTCGGCATTACGGTTGAGCACCTCGCCCTCGGCGTGCGCAACGGCGAACCCGATGCCGTACGCACCTGGGGCTTTATTCCTGAACATATGGCGGAACTTCTTTCAGTACTCGCCCACCAATTTGATCCCGAAGCCTTCTGCATCGGCGGAGCCGGTCTTGCCAACCTTGATCTCTATCTCCGCGGCGTGCAAAGTACCCTT
>JAGVEG010000078.1 GCA_020058355.1 Candidatus Berkelbacteria bacterium | reverse complement strand
CTTAGTTTCCCAGGCCTACCCACGCTTTGCACGTGAAATAACAAAGCGCGGCATACGCTTGCGCATGTTGGTGTATGAGGGAGAAGAGTTTGCTCAACAGACTGCCCAGCAGCCGCTGGTTCACTTACGGATCTTGCCAGTTGTTCACCGGAGCTTTGCCCCAACCGTCATCTATGGGGATAAAATGGCTATTGAGCTGCTTGAGTCTCGCAAACCTGAAAACACTGCGGTTATTGTCATCGAGAACTTGTCTGTTGCCGCAAGCTACCTTGCAAACTTTGAAGCACTCTGGAAAATTGCTCGGCCATACCGTACCAACTAAAAAACGCCCCCGAAGGGGCGTTTTCTTTATCTCAAACTGATTACGCCACCATCTCCTTTTCCTTGCTGTTCATCATCATGCCGCTATTGCTAACAATACGGTACATTACAATGGTTGCAACTGAGGCAATCATAGACATGTAGATGCCAGGGATTACGAGGAGGAGGAGACCGATAATAATCAGGAGGCCAAGTACAAGATTAATTCCAAAGAAATTGAGGCGGTTTCCCGTCATAATACGAGCACTCTCCTTGAATGCTTCCATCACGCCGAGATCTCGATCAATGATCAGTGCCTGCACTTGGCTGTAGGTAAGTGCAAAGATGAAGCCGGGGATTACAAAAAGAAACGCGCCGATGACGACACCAAGAAAATACAAGACCTGGGCGCCAATAAGCTTTACAACAAGTGAAAGGTTCTTTGGGAGGTAATCTGCTGCGGTAACACCCTTACCGTCGGTGAGCTTCAGGAGGACCTGAGTACTTGCAATACCTACAAAGAAGGTAATCAGCTGCGCGAGTCCGTCACCAGTGGTGTAGCGCTGCTCAGTATCTACTGAAAGGTCAATGTCCGAGGTGAGAAGTGTGGGGACTGCTGCGAGAATGAAAAGAATAAGAACCGGCTTCCAGTGCTTCTTTACAATCTCTTGTGATGTATCAAGTACCTTGGAAAAGGAAAGCTGCATTGCAGGGTGTTATGGATGAGTACTGGTGTATCCTAGCAGTTTTGTCATTATCGTGATATGAGCAACTTTCTGACCATCTACTTTCTCCGACATGGGCAAACCGAGGCAAATCTGCGCAATGTGCAGCAAGATCATACTGATACTTTGACTGAGCTGGGTCTCGATCAAACGGTACGCGTGGCGACGGCCCTGCAGGGGCGGGGGATTGAGCGGATTATCAGCTCTCCCTACGAGCGAACTCGCCAAACGGCTGATGTCATAGCGGAGCGCCTCGGCTTGCCAATTGCAAACAATCAGCTTTTTACCGAGGTGCGACGCCCTTCGGCAATCACAGGATTTGGAAGAAGTCATGATCTAGTAAAAACTGTGCGTGGCGCCATGGCAGAGAATTTTCATAATCCTGACTGGCGGCACTCTGATGAAGAAAACTTTCATGATCAGGTAACTCGTGCACAAGCTGCGGTTGCAGCACTTCAGCAGCTTGATGATGAATGTGTCCTTGTGGTTACCCACGGTCTCTTTTTGCGCGTTATGCTCTGGACCATGTGCTTTCAGGAGAAACTCACCTCACACCTCTATGAAGAGATGTACCGCTTCTTTGCGCTGGCAAACACGGGCATTGTGCAGTGCACCTATGACCGAGAGAAAAAGCAGTGGCAGCTTACACAGTGGAATGAGGCGAGTCATCTAACGGTCGAAGAACGAGCTCCACACCTAGTGGCATAAGTGCCTGGTGTATCCTTTGCGAGGAGCAGGCTTCTGTATAAAAAACACCTTTTTGAGCAGCGGCTCCACCAATCACGGTGAGTCGCCAAATAGTTCCCGAAGCTATCTCAGTTACGCGTATGCCGCTGTGTGCTGAGCGCACCGGGGTAATAACTCCGAGGGCAATCTTCTGAACAAATGCCTGGCGCGACAAAGCATCCACCACGCGGCCCATTGGCGCAGTGACGGTGGTGTGGCTGCTGGTTATCTTGCCACCGGCACGGTGACCGCTTTTTCCCATAGCGGGAGCATAGCAACAATACACCCCGGGAGAAATGATCCATCGCCGCTCGCACTATCAGCTCCAGAAAACTATGAGAAACTGGGGTCATGCCAGCATTACTTATCGCCATTGAAGGAATTGACGGTTCGGGGAAAAACACCCAAGCAGGTTTTCTCAAAGAGCATTTTGAGGCCCAGGGTAAGCGAGCGCTGATTATTCGCTACCCACGCTATACGGTCGCCCCTTATGGTCCGCTTATCAGTGATTGGCTCCATGGGCACCATGGTGATCCGCTCACCCTTGATCCGTATATGGCGAGCCTGCCGTACGCTATTGACCGTGCCACTGATCCAGTATTACGAGAAGCACTTGAGACCGTCGACGTTATTCTGCTGGATCGCTATGTTGCATCAAACATGGCGTTTCAGGGTGCAAAGCTTGCCGAGCGCCATGAGCGTGAGACCTATTGGAGGTGGGCACGGGAGCTTGAGTTTGGCTATAATAACTTGCCGCTCCCTGATTTTACCTTTGTACTGCGCGTTCATAGCGAGGTGGCGCAGCGCCAGATTCAGGAGCGCATCAAGGCCGGAAATCAGCTCACCGGGAAGCGTGACCTCTACGAGCAGAGCGATAGTCTCCTTTCGCGGGCGGCCGCCTGCTATGAAGAACTGGCGGAATTGTATGAATGGCCGGTGATTGAGCAGATTCCCGGAGACCCGCGGGCTGTCACCGAACAGATTCTCAGGTATATTACTACGTGAATACGTAACCCATCCTCCCACTATGCGCACCGCGACACCTTCAGGCTTACGTACCTTCAACCTCGTTATGGCGGCCCTTCACTTTGTGCAGGCAGTTGCCATGGTTGTGTTGAGTAAGGACTTCAAGCTACCACTCACTGTGGGCTTTCTGGACTTTAAACCAGCAACTGAGACGCTTGAATTTGCTACCTATCAAGTAGGAGAAGTGCCCTTGGCATGGCTGGTTGCTCTGTTTCTCTTCCTTTCCTCGATTGCCCATCTGATTATTGCTACGGTATATCGAAAGCGCTATGAGACCGATCTTGAGAGTGGTATTAACCGCGCACGTTGGGTTGAGTATAGTATTTCGGCAAGCGTGATGTTGGTGGCGATTGCAATGCTGGTTGGTATTTACGATCTGGGTAGTCTGCTGATGCTCTTCAGTTTGGCATCAGGAATGAATCTGATGGGATGGGTAATGGAGGTGCACAACCAAACAACCAAGAAGCTGAACTGGCTTTCCTACAACATTGGTTGCTTCCTGGGAGCGATTCCGTGGATTGTGGTTGCACTTTATTTCTGGGCAGCAAATGCCTATGGCGCCGGTGAAATCCCTACATTTGTCTACTGGATTTACGTTTCCATCTTCCTGTTCTTCAATGCGTTTGCGGTAAATATGGTGCTGCAGTACAAGAAGATCGGCGCTTGGAAAGACTACATTTACGGAGAGCGTGCGTATATTATTCTCAGTCTTGTCGCAAAATCACTCCTTGCCTGGCAGGTATTCGCCGGTACCTTGCGCCCATAAATGATTATTAAAGAGTACCGCGCACGAAATTCGGTCAAAGCCCTGATTACAAATAAGCAGGGCTTTGTACTCTGCGTACAAACACTGCAAGGGGAGTGGTCACTGCCCGGTGGAACGCTAGAAGAAGGGGAGTTGCCGCTTGATGCGTTGCGTCGTGAGCTTCACGAGGAGCTTGGTCTTATCTGTGAGCTAGGTGAGCTCCTTGTGCTACGGGCCGATAAGAAGGGCCTCCATCTGGTTTTTGCCGCTCAGCTTCCTGAGGGGGCAACAATTGATGATGTGGTTTTTCAGCGCGAAGAGTTGCGGGCTGCTGAGTTTTTTCCTGAGAAGATGGCGCTTGATAAATCTGAAGGAAGCCGACGAGTGCGGCTTGAGGCGGCACTTCGTGCCGTCAGCGAAGGGAAGTTGCAGTTTCTCTCCGGTAAGGAAATGTAGGCAGAGAGCCAATCTTGTCAACGGCCGAAAGTCCGCTAGGCTGCCCATATGGGTATCTGGAAAGTATTTTTTGGGTTCTTCCAGCTGCCACCTGTGTGGGCTGCTTTTTTTAGTGGTGCACGGGTTCATGTTCAGAAATTGAAGGACCCCCTTCAGTGGTTCGGAGCACTGCTTCTCATCTCTTTTTGGTGGTGTGCTGCAGCGTTTCGTCTCACAAAGGCGCCGGATAGTATTGGAGGAGTACTGCCCCTTACTCGTGTCCTTCTCCTGCTAGCACTCGGCTATGTGGCAGACACGCTGCTTTCTGGTGCGCTGAGTTTCTGGATTATGGTTCTGTGGTTACTCTGGTTCTGTGCATGGGAGTTGCATCACTGGAATAGATTTCGCATCGTTATTGCTGTACTCGCTTCACTCGTTGCACTTGATCTGGTACTTGGGGAAGTACTTGCCGTACTTGCTACCTCGTATGCCCGACCAATCGCTCAGCTGGTTCTGGATCTGCTCCTCCCATTTGCCCTCTACAGTAGTGTGCGAGTGCACAGTTTTACCAAGGGAATTGCAAAGCGTTCGCGAAAATCAGTGCGGGTGAGTCGGTTTGTTGGCGTGTTCCTGCTTATGCTTGGTGTGGTGGGCTGGCTTGATCTGAATGCGTATGCAACAAAGCACGACCAGCGGTACCCATCGTTCCAGGAACTTGCCCCCGTGGTGCAAGACATACCTGACGAGGAAAATATGGTTGCTGCACTTGTGCAGTTTCCTCAGGAGTTTGCTTGGCTTTTTCCGACTGATCCAGAAATTGCTCTCGGCATGACTGAAGATGAAGAGAGTATTTGGGCACTGATGGTTAATGGAGGTACTAATCTCCGTCCTGACAGCGAGTATATTAAATTCCGGAACCCGCTATGGGATGCAGCGAAGGCAGCAAGTGAGCGTCCTGGCTACGAGATTCGTGACCTTGAGGGTGCCGGCCAGTGGGATGCTGAAAGGGTGGCGGCAACACCAGTTGAGATGAATACCAGAGCCCTCCGCGTGTCTCGCGGGTTAATGATTCGTGGTATTGCAGAGTGGGAGGTAGGTAGTACCCGAGCAGCACTTGCAGATATTGCGGCAGCCGAGCGCATTGCTCGCAAGGCGCTGAATGGCAAAGAAGGCTTCCGGAGCGCCAATGCCGCCATAGCTGTACATGGAGCAGCTATTGAGTGGTTGCAGACTATCTGGACGAGTGGTCGCCTCAATCGCTTCGAGGAATTACGACTCGGTAGTTATCTACAAATAAAGACTGATGCGCGATCGGCACTTTTGGAGGGAGTAAGAACCGACTACTGGCGCACCCAGGCGCAAGTACTCTTGATTAGTCGAGGGAAGTTAGAAGAAGCGCAACATCCGACCACCGGCCTACTCTATGAGCGTCTGGGCCGAAGTCTGCGGGGAAAAATCCTCTGGAGTTCGTCATGGCTGCTGCAGCCAGGCCTTACGACGAACCTTCTGAATGTGCAGTATGCAGAGCGCAGTGATCGTATCTCGCGCTCGTGCACGCATCTTGATGATGATCAGGTGAGTTTCAATCAACGTGGGTTCGCTGAAGAGCTCATGCGATTTACTCGCCCGAACGCGCTCGGGGAGGACATTATTCAGTTCACCGCGCGTACGCGCTATAGCATGATTCGGCGCTGCCAATACGAGCAGTTGATGGCGGAATAAGTGGAAGTCATCATACAAGGACACGGATATTCGTAGGTATTTCGTGAGCAACCTGATATAAAAATCCTGTGACCTTTTTGGGTTTAGTCACAGGATTATTTACATCGGGTTGTTAGTAACTGCGAATTTCTCCAGCAGCACCTTCACCAACCAGTGCCTCATCTTTCACAGTACTTTCATCAAGTGTGCCTGAAGCAGCGGCAGCAACCTGGCGATATTTCTCATCAGCAACCTGGTGAGTGCCGGCTACATCGCCCACATGGGTTCCCCAGTAGGCGAAGACTGGATCCTGAATAGAGCGCAAGTAGGAGAAAGTAACACCCCATGGATTGGGGCCGCGCTGAATAATACGGTTCAGATTAAGTGCAGCCTGGCGCGGTGACTGACCACCTGAGAGGAAGACAATACCACCAAGTTCATGAGGCACTGCTTCGTGCAGGGCGCGGAGGGTAAGGTCTGCCACCTGATTGTGGTCCATTGCAATACCGGACTGTTTTCCGGGAAGTACCATGGCACACTTGAGAACGGTTCCAGGTAGGTAAATACCGTAGCGGCGAAGCGTATCAAAGGTAATCTTAAGGACACGCGTAGAGATTTCAGCGCACTGTTCGATAGTGTGTGTGCCGTCAAACATGACTTCAGGCTCGACGATAGGGACGATATCTACCGCCTGGCAGTAAGCGGCGTACTGGGCAAGTTGCCACGCGACGCTTTCGATAGCCTGGTCGGTGGGGGTGCCGTCACCAATCTTTACCACATTGCGCCACTTCGCAAAGCGCGCGCCAGCGGCAGCGAACTTCTCCATACGCTCGCCAAGACCATCGAGGCCCTTGGTAACCTTCTCACCTGGGAAATTGTACAGATCAACGAGGCCACCATCTACTTTAACTCCGGGGATGATGCCGCGACTAGCGATGTATTCAGGAATAGGCTGGCCTTCGTCGGTTTTTTGCCAAAATGTTTCTTCATTGAGAATGATACCGTTCAGGTATTCAGGAGCAGTGGGGGCGCTGTAGAGTGCCATGCGGTAGGTGCGGCGTGTTTCAGGACTCGCCTCAAGACCGTAGGCGTGAAACTTCTTCTCGTTGCTACTAGCACTGTCATCAGAGGCAAGGAGACCCTTACCAAACGCGGTCATTGCCCGCGCAGTTTCACTAAGAAGCGAATGATTCATTTCGAGAGATTAGAAGGGAAGTGTCAACGGCTTAGGTGCCTGGATATACAGGTACACGTCTGCAGCTATAAGAAGCACAAGTACCACCGCCAGAATAATCACCATGGCAGTGTGATTCTTTGCAGGTGCTTGGGTGGTCTGAGCTGTTGGCTGAGCAGTCATCGTCTGTACAGGTGCTGGATCAGCAGTAGGAGATGCCGCGGAGGGGACGGTCTGCGGATCGAGAGCTGTGGGGGCCACCGGTTGTGGGCGGAGTGCCTCTGTTATATCAGCATCTGTCCAGCCTGATG
>JAGVEG010000113.1 GCA_020058355.1 Candidatus Berkelbacteria bacterium | reverse complement strand
CATTGATCGTAGTGGAGCATTTACGGGGACGTACCATGTACTTGGGGGTCGCCTCTCACCACTAGACGGTATCGGCCCCGAACAATTACGCATTCGTGAGCTCGATGCACGCCTGCGAGAAGATGCACCAATAACCGAGCTCATCATCGCCACTAATCCTTCGTTGGAAGGGGAGGCAACTGCTTCATTTTTGCAAAATCGCTACACAACAGATGAATTTCCAACACTCAGCATCACTCGCATTGCGCGGGGCTTGCCGATGGGGAGTGATGTTGAGTACGCTGATCCAACAACACTTGCCCGTGCCCTTGAGGGGCGGAAGCGTGCCTAGTGCATGCGTGCCGCGGTAGTGTGTACTGTAACTTAGCTTGTAATTTCCTGTCATGACCGAAGACGACACACTCATACCAAGTGATGAAGAGGGAGAAAACTCTGAACTTGCTGTTCTTGATCCAGAATCAGCTGCCCTCGTTGCTCCTGAAGAAGTGGAGGCAGTGCCTCTTGATACTGATGAGGAGTCAATTCCCGAAGTTGACGCACTCGAAAAAGACGAGAAGCCAAAGGGTGGTCACTACAAGCAGGCGGATATTGACCGTGATCTTGAGTTCGAAGAATTGTTCGATAAGGGCAGCATCTAGCTGACGCGCATGGATGGTTTGCAGCTGTATGATACGCACCGCGGAGAAGTACTTCCTCTCCAGCCACTTACGCCAGACCGGGTAAGTATCTATACCTGTGGACCAACGGTGTACGGACGCCTGCATGTAGGTAATCTGCGCACCTATGTAATGGAGGATGTGCTTATTCGAACACTGCGCCTGCTTGATGCACATCCTTACCGGGTGATGAATATTACCGATGTGGGACACCTTACCTCTGATGCTGATGAGGGGGAGGACAAGCTTCAAGCAGAAGCAGCCCGACAGCACAGCACGGCCTGGGATATCGCTGCTCGCTACACCGACCTGGCTCTCCAGGATTTTGCAGCAATGCACCTCCTCCCGCCAGATCAGTTGGTAAAAGCGACTGACCGCATTGCTGAGCAGATTATGCTGGTACAGGAACTTGAAGCAAAGGGATATGCCTATCGCACCAATGACGGTATGTACTTTGCTACGGAAAAGCTGGCCGATTATGGCAAGCTTGCCCACCTTGACCCAGAGATGCTTCAGGCGGGATCACGGGTGGCTCTTGGTGAAAAGCGCTCCCACACCGACTTTGCGCTGTGGAAGTTTAGTCCCGCAGGTCAGCAGCGCGACATGGAATGGGAGAGTCCCTGGGGAGTTGGCTTCCCTGGCTGGCACCTAGAGTGCTCAGCAATTATTCACGCGACACTTGGCGATCAGATCGATATTCACTGCGGTGGTATCGATCATATTCCCGTGCATCATACCAACGAGATTGCCCAAAGTGAAACAGTTACCGGTAAGCAGCTCGCCCAGCACTGGATGCATATTGCTTTCCTGAAGATCGATGGCGGCAAGATGAGTAAGTCACTCGGCAATGGCTATACCCTCGACGATCTAGCTGAGCGGGGGATTTCTGCTGAAGCCCTTCGGTTTTACTATCTTGGCACCCACTACCGACATCCGCAGAATCTAACCCTCGAAGCGCTCGAGCAAAGCGAGCAGTCACTGCGCCGCCTGCGTCGTCTCGTACAAATAGGGGGTGGTGAGCAAGAGTCAGTGACTCAGGTCAATGAGGATTTCCGTCATGCACTAGCAAATGACCTAAATACCCCACAGGCACTTGCACTGGTGTGGCAGAGTGCGCGTCTCACCGAGAGTCCAGAACGCCTCAGATTGCTTCAAGAGATGGAAGAAGTGCTCCAGATAGGTCTCTTTAAGGAAGAGGTCCTTGTAGAAGCTCCTGAGGCCGTCAGGGAGCTTGCGATGCAGCGGGACGTAGCCCGTAGCGAGAAGAATTGGGCTGAAGCCGACCGTTTGCGTGGGGAAATTACCCAGGCGGGATACACGATTTCTGATACTGAGAGCGGTTTTCTCTTGACACTGAACTAGAACTCCTGTATAGCTAGTTTCTGTAGCAGGCAAACGCCTCCTCCCACCCCTTCAAAAATCGGTATTGTTCTGGCTGTGGTATGTCGTTGCTTATCATTCTTTTCTGAGTGGTAAGTGGATTGCGACGTGTGGATCTCAACCAGTGGGTTCTTCGGCTTTACGCCATCATCCCTGCTGCTTCCTCATGTGCACCCATACTGTGGCTAGAACAATGCCGATTTTTTTTTGTGTAAAAAAGAGAGCAGCAAGGGGATTTATGCTGCTCTTTCGAAGACGAGAATTGTAGAGGGGATTGTAAAGCCTGGTTGTGTCCAACCAGTTTCCATATCCTCTCTAAGTATTAGGCGATAGTTGTTTTCTCCAAATGTTTCTAAGGTTCCTACTGTTCCGTGATTGTGTAGGAGTATTCCGTTTACTTCTCGTACTTTCTGCGCAAACGCTCCAGAGATTGTATTGAGCGAGATTATGACCCTCTCAGGCCTTGCTGCAATGATTACCGCATAGATTGCTTTAAGTTCCTGACTCGTAAAGAGACAGGCTGACCCAATAAATAGTACGGTTGTATTGGGCGGAATCTCAAATCCATCACTTATGTCACAGCAGTTTGCCTCTGCGCCCTTCTGTCGCATTACCTCACACATCTCAGGAGAGATGTCATAGGAGATAAGTCTTTCTGGTTCAAAAGAGGTAAGGGTTCCTGGGCCCGAACAGAGGTCTACCAGGGTGTCAGTACTGGGGAGTCCGGTAGTTATACTAAGAATGCGTTTAACAATGGGAAAGTTCTTAGTTGCTTCCGCATATTTTTTGGGGTCACGGTAGGCAACAATTGCCAGTTCACTGTTTTCTGAGCACATGATTATTTCCTTTTACTCATTTTAGCGTAAGTTTATTGACGCTCCTAGCCGTCATGTGTTAGATGTATTTGTGATCTATATTATTTTTTGGATATAAGTATATGACGAAAAATTCTGACAGTGAGGTCGAGCGCGCGCTTCTTACCCTTGGTTTTCTAGAGCGCGAAGCACAGGTTTATAACGCATGCTTAGTGCATGGTGAGCTGACAATCCTTGAGATTGCTCGAATTACCTCAATTAAGCGAACAACGCTCTACGGTGTTCTGGAGCAACTGACCACAAAGGGTATGTTGCGTTTTTTTCAGAAGGCTGCGCACCGCGTGTATGTTGCACAGGATCCAGCTCACATCAGAAAAGAGCTTGAGCTTCAGTTTGATCAGGCCAAAGGCCGACTTGCTGTATACGATGAGGTTAGTTCTATCTTAAATACGCCGTACCAGTATGCCGATGGCAAGCCAGCAGTTACCGTATACAGAGGACAGCGCGAGATTAGACGCATTGGCGAGCAGATAATCAGTGAGGCACCTAAGGAGATATGTTGCGTTTCAACCCCAGATATTTTTGAGCATGTGCTGGGTGCTGATTATGTGCATGATCATATTGTCCCAAAGAGAATCGAGGCCAAGATCGCAATGCGTACTGTGTATGTAAACGACAAAATAAACCACGAAAATTACCTTGATAATAAAGAGTTGCTTCGAAATGTCCGTATTGCGCCGCAGCAGTTCTCAAACCCAACCTATACAGCAGTATATGGGAATACCGTCTTCATCCTTACTTCAGCGGTAGAGGCGTACGGCATCCTCATTCGCTCAAATGACTACGCCGCAACAATGCAGAACTGGTTCGAAGTCCTCTGGGAGGCATCGCGTCCACTTGGGGAGTAGGATCATCCACCAAAAAAGACACCCTCACAGGTGTCTTGTTTGGTTGCTCCCAGGTAGCTGGGTCGCAAAGGATCGGAGTGGGAGCTAGCTACGCTCGCTTCATTTATTTCATTAAGTGATTTTGCAGTGTTTCCTGAAATTGTCTAGATCTGTCGGCCTGTTATGGACGAGTATAGCAGATTTATAACCTTATAT
>JAGVEG010000014.1 GCA_020058355.1 Candidatus Berkelbacteria bacterium | reverse complement strand
TTTGATGATGATACTTGGACTTCTCTTATTTGCTTTCTACTAAGCCGATATATGCAAAAACTATTCATTGATACTGATATCGGAAGTGAGATGACTGATGCCGCGGCGATCACGCTGGCCGCCAGCTCTTCTGAAGTAACGCTACTTGGTCTGACTACCGTAACGGGAAATACTCCCTTTCGGGCAGCGGCAGCAGCTCGATTACTCGAGCTTTTAGGGCAGAGCACTATTCCGATTGCTGCAGGTATTGGCAATCTACTCAAGGTGCCCACCTGGGAGGTTGATGCTTTTGGTGTCACCTACGATCAGGAGTCCTACCACGAAGATGCTGCTGCAGGGCTAATCATTACGACGATCAAAGCGCATCCGCATGAAGTAACGTTGGTTGGCATTGGGCCACTCTGCAATATCGCGCGCGCATTGGATCTGTGCCCTGAATTACTCCAGCTCACAAAACGGCTCGTCCTTATGGGTGGCATGCTCACGCCGCCGCTTGTGGATTCCGTAGAGGTTCCGCGCGGTTTTGAGTACAACTTCCAGCAAGATGTCGCCGCCAGCGAGAAAGTACTTACGGCAGGTTTTGACCTGACCATTGTCCCCGGCGACCTTACATTCCAAAGCGAGAGTATTTGGACCGAGGAAGAATTTACGAAGATTCAAGTGATCTCTCACCCTGCAGTGCGTTTGCTCGCAGAACTGGCAGAACACAGCTTTGGAGAACTACAAGAAATCTTAGCAAACGGAAACTTCCCACCCGAGCTTGTGCGTCGCTGGATTAATGACGAGATAGCGATGATGTATGTCTTACAGCCAGAACTCTTTGAGACTGAAACCCTTCAATTTGAGTGGCAATTGCCTGACAAATATCCACGGTTAGTAGAGGTGGAGCAGGGTAGTGAGGCTACTATCGTAAGAACGGTGAAAGACTTCTCCGTGCTACGGTCGGCAATTATCGAGAGGCTTTCTCTGATCGCCTGAGAGAATCGAGTATATAGAGTACTATGGAAGAACACATAGGCAACTAACCCCTTCGCTCACATGAAAAAGGTCATCCTAATTTCTGGTGGAAATGACGGTTTAGGAAAGGCACTTGCTACACTTCTGGCGCCGACGGCTGAGGTTGTAATTCTCGGGAGAAATAAAGAGCGTTGCGAGAAGGTGGCGCAAGAAATTAATGTTCACTATGTGGTTGCTGATGTGCGTGATCATGAGCAGATCGCACGTGCTGTCCAGGAGGTGAAGGCACAGTTTGGGCGTGTTGACTGCCTGGTAAACAATGCCGGTGTCTGGATCGAAGGCCTTCTAGAAGAGACCTCCCCAGAATCGATTGAAGAGGCACTTTTGGTAAATACACTGGGACCGATCCTCTTAACCAGGGCTGTGATTCCCTTAATGAAGGAACAGGGCGGGGGTCGCATCATTAACGTCAACTCGCAAGCAGGTCTTCATGTTAAGGCCCTGCGTTCTGTGTACCATGCCTCAAAGTGGGGACTCAGAGGCTTTACTGACTCGATACGGATGGAGCTTTCTAAGAGCAATATCTCAGTGAGTGGGTTCTATCCAGGGGCAATGAAAACATCATTCTTTGCCAAGCAGGGAATTGAGAAAAAGGATATGCCTCACCACATGGATCTGGAAGATGCGGCCCAGGCCTTGGTCTTTATGATCAACGCTTCTGACTCGCTTGTTATCTCAGAGTTGGGGATGAAGCCAATGGGTATTTAGGCCAATGTCTGCCCATGAATAATCTAAAAGATTTACTCACTTTTCTTATAGGCAAAAAGGATATCAAGGCTCTTTTTAGGGCTAAGGAAGTTACGAAGGGAACAGAGATGGCTTTTGGAGATGATGGTGTAGTTGATCTTTTAACGGGTAATGTGACCCCGTACTCCGACATAGAAAAAATAGTGGTAGTTAGACTTGTGCAGAATACTACGATAACGTTTCATTCAGGTGATTCGGTTATTAAGTGTCGGCCTTATTCTTTTAATTGTTTATTTGCCACAGACTTCTTGTGTGACTATGTCACGTATGAATTTGTTAGATTCTTTAATGAGAAAGGATATAGGGAAAATCTACTAAGCTGGAGTTTCTATAATGTACTAGTAAGGCAGGTGGGTTAGTGTACGGCATGGTGCCCAGACACTAAGGCGATGCCTATAAGTCTCTCGAGAACTTGCTATCATAAGGTTATGGAGTCAAAAACTATAGAAATATATTTACTGACAGTAAAACCCTAGATGAAGTAATCCGCCAATCATAAACACTATGGACACCAAGAAAGAGCAGGAGCGCGCCAATCTCCACAGCACCATTTGGAAAATCGCCAACGACCTACGCGGTTCGGTTGATGGTTGGGACTTTAAGCAGTATGTGCTGGGCATGCTTTTTTATCGTTTTATCTCTGAAAATCTCACCAGCTATATCGATCAAGGTGAGCGAGCTGCGGGTGCCGCTGATTTTAGTTACGCAAGTTTGAGTGATGATGCAGCTGAATTTGGTCGTTTGGATACAGTGAAGGAAAAAGGGTTCTATATTCTGCCAAGCCAGCTATTTGAAAATGTCAGGAAGCGAGCAAAGGCTGAGGACAATCTAAACGAGCTACTCTCAGGAATTTTCCGTGATATTGAGAGTTCGGCAAAAGGCGCTGAGAGTGAAAATGATATTAAGGGTCTCTTTGATGACCTTGATGTCAATAGTAATAAGCTAGGACCAACTGTTGCTAAGCGAAACGAGCGACTCGTGAAGTTGCTTGACGCTATTGGTGAGCTGAGACTCGGTACATACTCCGATAATACGATTGATGCTTTTGGGGACGCCTACGAGTATCTCATGGCCATGTACGCCAGTAACGCCGGAAAATCTGGTGGTGAGTACTTTACCCCGCAAGAAGTAAGTGAGCTTCTGGCACGTATTACCGTGGTTGGAAAGACTGAGGTGAACAAGGTATATGACCCAGCCTGCGGTTCTGGCTCACTCCTATTGAAGTTTGCAAAGATTCTTGGCAAGGACAATGTGCGGCAAGGGTTTTTTGGTCAGGAGATTAATCTGACTACCTACAACCTGTGTCGTATTAATATGTACCTGCACGATATAAATTATGAAAAGTTTAACATTGCTCACGGCGATACGCTCAGTGATCCATTTCACTGGGACGACCAACCCTTTGATGCCATTGTTTCTAATCCTCCCTATTCTATTAATTGGGAGGGTGACGCCAATCCAGTTCTTATAAACGACCCGCGTTTTTCCCCGGCTGGGGTACTAGCACCAAAGAGTAAGGCTGATCTTGCTTTTACTATGCATATCTTAAGTTGGCTTTCTACCAGCGGCACCGCCGCCATTGTTGAGTTTCCAGGTGTGCTGTACCGCGGCGGTGCGGAGGCGAAGATTCGTAAATATCTGGTTGATAACAACTATGTAGACGCGATTATCCAACTACCAGCTGACCTCTTTTTTGGAACCAGCATCGCCACCTGTATTGTGGTGCTTAAGAAGAGCAAAAAAGATAACGCAACACTCTTTATTGATGCCAGCGCCGAATTTGTGCGGGGAGGCAATAAAAATAAGCTGGGCGATGATAAGATTGCCAAAATCTTAGAAGCCTACACTGAGCGCAAAGATTCAGACCATTTTGTCCGTCTCGTGCCAAATAGCGAAGTTGCAGAAAACGATTACAACCTTGCCGTGAGTAGTTATGTCCAGCAAGAAGACACTAGTGAAGTAGTGGATATTACCACACTTAATGCCCAGATTACCAAAATAGTTGCTCGTCAAAGTGTGCTCAGGAATCAGATTGACGCGATCATTGCTGATATTGAAGGAGGTCGGCATGAGTAAGGAGGTCTACGAGAAGATTGTCGTCTTTCGCCAGAGTGTCGAAGAGCGTGCTCCACTCTTTGCCTCTGTGGATAAAGGAGGGGGACAAATTGTACCCCCCCTTGTGCTTAACTTTGAAGTGCCTGGTGGTGAGCAGAAGCTAATCTCGTGGAGTACAGAGGGCTTATTTAGACTCATTCAGTCTATACCAGATGAAAAGACAGAGCCTTTTAAGTATTGGTTAGCCTGCACCCAACTTGACCAGGAAATGCGAAGTAGGGTGGTAACATGCGAGAACTATCTTCAGTTACATGACGGTACCGTAATGCTGCCAATTGGAGGTGACCATGAGTAAGATTGAGCAACTGATCGCTGAGTTGTGTCCTGAGGGAGTTAAGTATCGGGTGCTGAGTGAGATTTGCAAGATTGAAACTGGCAAGTTGAACGCTAATGCCGCTGTTATGGGTGGTGACTATTTATTTTTTACAACAGCCAGGGAAGTTAGTCGCATCAATAAATTTCGTTGGGATACTGAGGCCTTGCTAGTTGCGGGTAATGCTAATGTTGGTGATGTAAAGTATTACGTTGGTAAATTCGAAGCTTATCAGCGTACGTATGTACTTACGGATTTTGATAATAAGATCAATGTGCGCTTTCTTTATTTCATGTTAAAAAACAATCTACAGAATTACTTGGCCAATAATAAGAATGAAGCTGCAATGACGTACATTGTACTACCGACATTGCAGTTATTTAGGGTACCACTCCCACCCCTCGAAATTCAGCGTAAAATTGTCCGCGTGCTAGACTCCTTTACAGAGCTGGAAGCAGAGCTGGAAGCAGAGCTGGAAGCAAGAAAAAAACAGTATGAGTACTATAGCGATTCTCTTTTACGTGAGATTGATGGTGTGCAAAAACTTACAATCGGTGAGGTGTTTGACATGCGGGCCGGGAAAGGTATTTCTGCAACGGATATCTCAAAGGTAAAAACTGGTACACATATTTATCCTTGTTTTGGTGGTGGTGAGTTACGTGGTTACGTTAAATACTTTAGTCACAAAGGAGAGCATATAATTATTGGTCGACAAGGTGCGCTGTGTGGGAATGTAAAACTAGCAACAGGTGAATTCTATGCGACCGAACATGCAGTGGTGGTGGCTTCAAGACCAGGTATAGATACTAAGTGGGCATTCCATGTTTTAAGCAGAATGAAATTGAATCAATATGCTACTCAATCAGCTCAACCAGGACTATCAGTTAGCAAGATAAAAAGTCTTACTATTTCAGTCCCTCCTTTTACTGAGCAGAAACGGATTGCAGATGTTTTGAATAAATTCGATACCCTCGTAAACGATATCTCTCAGGGTCTTCCCGCCGAGCTTGCGGCTCGCCGTAAGCAATATGAGTATTACCGCAACAAACTTCTAACGTTCCCAGAGGCCAGCCATGATTAGATACGACCTCATTGCTCAAAATCCAGAAAGCACAGTACTTGCTGAATGTGCCACTACGCCCTATCGGGCCACAAGTTATCAAAGCGAAGCCGAGTTGGAGGAGGTATTTATTGATATTCTTAGCCGTCAAGCTTACGACTATCTGCGCTTTGCTACTGAGCAAGAATTAGTATCCAACCTACGTCTACAGCTGCAGAAGCTTAACTCCTACACGTTCTCTGACGGTGAGTGGGAGCGATTTTTCCGTGATTGTATCGCCAATGCGAATGAGGGAATTGAAGAAAAGACTGCCAAGATTCAGGAAGATCATGTGCAGCTACTTACGCGTGACAATGGTGATCCAAAGAACATTTACCTGATCGATAAAGCAAATATCCACAATAATAGCCTGCAGGTAACCAATCAGTACGAGATTGAGGGTGCACGAGCCAATCGCTACGATGTCACAATTTTGGTCAACGGCCTTCCTCTAGTACACGTGGAGCTCAAGCGACGCGGTGTGGATATTAAGGAGGCGTTCAACCAGATTAGTCGATATCAGCGCGACAGCTTCTGGGCTTCCAGTGGTTTATATGAGTACGTGCAGCTTTTTGTAATTTCCAACGGTACCTATACGAAGTACTACAGCAATACCACGCGTGATCAACACATAAAAGAACATGGTGAATCTCAGTTAAAGAAGAGCAAGAAAACCAGTAATAGTTTTGAGTTCACCAGCTGGTGGGCAGATGCAAATAATAAACCAATTACCGATTTAACTGATTTTGCTCAGACCTTTTTTGCTAAGCACACGCTGCTTAATATTCTTACTAAGTACTGCGTTTTTACCACAAATCGTCTTCTACTCGTCATGCGGCCCTACCAGATTGTGGCCACCGAGCGGATTTTGAACCGTATTGAAGTTTCCACCAACTATAAACAACTTGGTACCCTTGAAGCTGGCGGCTATATATGGCACACAACGGGGTCCGGCAAGACGCTCACTAGCTTTAAGACGGCTCAGTTGGCAAGTAAGTTGCCTCATATAGATAAGGTGCTCTTTGTGGTGGATCGCAAAGATTTGGATTACCAAACCATGAAAGAGTACGACAAGTTTGAAAAGGGGGCAGCGAATAGTAATTCCAGCACCGCAAAATTACAGAAGCAGCTGGAAGACCCAACTGCGCGGATTATTATTACCACAATTCAAAAGCTCGATAAGTTTATTGGTCAAAACCAAGGCCACGAAATCTTTGCAGGTCACCTGGTAATAATCTTTGACGAATGTCACCGCTCACAATTCGGCAACATGCACAGTGCCATCACCAAGAGTTTTAGGAACTACAATCTCTTTGGATTCACGGGCACCCCTATTTTCCCCGCTAATTCTTCAAGTGGTGGGCGAATAGATTTGAAAACTACCGAGCAGGCCTTTGGTGAGCGACTACATACGTATACGATCGTTGACGCGATCACCGACAAAAACGTGTTACCGTTCCGTATTGATTATATTAATACCGTAAAAGCAAAATCAGATATTACTGATAATAAGGTTCATGCAATCGATACTGAAGCAGTACTCGCTGCTCCGGAGCGGGTAAGTAGTGTGGTGAGCTACATCTTAGAGCACTTTGACCAGAAAACTAAGCGGAACACCTTCTACAAGGTGCAGGATCGTCGTCTAGCAGGCTTTAACTCACTCTTTGCTGTGAGTTCGATTGAGATGGCAAAAAAATACTATGCCGAGTTCTCTCGCCAACAAGCAGACTTGCCTGAGGCTGCTCGTCTAAAGATTGGAGTGATCTATAGCTTTGGTGTTAACGAGGATGATTCGGCGTCTGACGGTCTCATGGATGAAAATTCTGAAAGTACTGAAGGTCTCGATCAGAGTTCCCGAGATTTCCTTGATTCAGCAATTACGGACTACAACCGTATGTTTGCGACCAACTATGACACTTCTGCCGAGAAGTTTCAGAACTTCTATAAGGATGTCTCGCTTCGGATGAAGAATCGAGAAATAGATCTTCTTATAGTGGTCAATATGTTCCTTACTGGTTTTGATGCTACAACGCTTAACACGCTTTGGGTAGATAAAAACCTCCAACAGCACGGCTTACTACAAGCATTTTCCCGCACAAACCGTATTTTAAACTCGGTTAAAACTTATGGAAACATTGTTTGCTTCCGTAACCTGGAAAAAGCAACCAATGAAGCAATTGCCCTCTTTGGTGATAAAGAGGCTGGGGGTATTGTCCTGCTCAAGACGTATGACGAGTACTATAACGGCTACTTGAATGAAGGGAGGAGTGTACGCGGGTACGCCGAGCTCATTGCCGAACTTATAC
>JAGVEG010000026.1 GCA_020058355.1 Candidatus Berkelbacteria bacterium | reverse complement strand
GAGGCCGATGGGGCCTCCCTTTCTTAGTTCCACATATGTGAATATGTTGTCGTATCTGGTTTAAACTGGATTGCCCGCAACAGGTTTGCAGCGGCTACATGTGGCGTTTCTTTTCCTGTGAGACACTTTCCGGCAAGTTCTTCTCCTATGTTTGCATGCACGTACGTAGCCCAACCATCGTCGGTAATTAGTAATGTTTCAGTCTCACCATCTTCTTTACGGGTGATACCGGTTTGACCTTTTACTAAAAGTCCTAGTGCTTCTTTGAATTTTCTTAGCTTAGCATCGTAATCTGGATCATCAAACAAGTCTGTCACGGTCTTTCTTGCTCCTTTTTCTCTTTCTCCCATATTGCTTGCGGCTTGGCAAGACTTGACGCCGGCAGGTGTCGGCTTTCCATTTTGCGAGTGCTTCGTGGTACACTTGATGGGTAATGGCCGAGATCACTATCACCACTGAGCCTGCGAATCCTGCGATTCAGCATGTTGATGCTGAGCATTTTGGTGCGCCGCCAAAAGTGCGTCGGCGTCGGCTTATTGGTCAGATTGTGGGGCTAATTTTTCTTGGGGTTGTAATTGGCCTTGGTGGGTGGCTCTGGAAGAGTGGCCGCGGAAAGACGCTCTACGCGTACTTCCAGCGGGGGACAATTCGTATTGCGGTTACTGAGGGCGATACGGTCCCGGTGGTCGGGGCGATTGTTGATATTGGGAGTCAGTCGCTGGTGACAAATGAGCAGGGGGTGGTTGAGGTACAGATTCCTGCGGGAGACTATCGTGTTTCTGTTCGTCAGGGGTCGTACGATCCGAAGGAGGACGAGTCGGTCACCGTGCGTCGTGCGCGGTATAGCGAGGCTGTTATTGCCCTGGTTCGTCGGCCCGACCCGCGCTACAGCCTGACGTACTATGTGGTTGACGGCGTCACCGGAGAGCCGCTGGCAAATGCAACACTAAGTACGTTTGATAAAACCGCAGTAAGCACCCCCGATGGTGCGGCAATTCTGAAAGAACTGAGTCCAAGCACCTATCCGGTGACGGTAACCGCTCCGGGGTATCAGGAGATTCGCTCCGAAGTAATAGTGGAGCGCGATATTGTTGAACCAAAGGTGTCACTCACCCCCAATGGTGTGGCGCTCTTTGTGACGAATCGTGAAGGACGTCGCCAGCTTTTCAGTATTGATTTTGCCGGCCAAACCGCTAAGGTTTTCCAGACCGGTGCGGAAGGTGATGATTTTGGCATGTTTCTTCCGGGGAAGGGTGAGTCCGTGGTGTTTCAGAGTACGCGGGGCAACCTACAGGATCGCTATGGGAATCCGCTCGCTGAGCTTTTTGCAGTTGATCGCAACGGTGAGCGGCTGAGAAAGCTGGGAGCACTGCGCACCAACCGTTTTACTCCAATCTGGGCGCCTGGTGGCGTGCAGGGCTATATCGAGGGATATACACCCGAGGGTGTGCGTAGTGCTGAGGTGGTGAATGTGAAGGACGGTACCTCCATTAGCATGGATGGTGTGCCGGCGGCGGTTGTGTTTGCTGATGATGGTGCGCGGCTGGCCGTTGCGCGTTTCGCAACGGTTACGGGGGCTGACGGTGCGCCGGTGAACGGGTATCGCATTAAATGGCTGTCTCTTCAGAATGGCGAGCGTACAACGGTTCGTGAGCTTACTTCACAGATACAGGCACTGGAAATGAACCAAGGCCGGCTATGGGTGGCGAGCGTTGAGGCGGGAAAGATTGTGTGGACATCGTCACAGCTTGATGGAAGTGACCTTCGTGCAGAGGTACGTAAATCAGGCCAGGGCATCTTGGCGCCTGTCAGTATTGAAACTCCCAAGGGCCTGGTCACGATCCGAGATAAGGATGGCAAGCGTGATCTGTACTTGCAACCAAAGACGGGCAAGGAAGTGAAGCTTTCCAGTGTGGGTGCGGTTGATGCGCAATTCCCACTCCAGCTTGATGCAACAGGTCGGTATGTGGTGTTCGGTGCACGTCCACAGAATGAAAACGGGGTGTATATCGTGTCATTGGGTGGGGGACCGGTGAAGAAGTTAACAGGTTATACTGTCGAATAACAGAAAAATCCCCGATCAAATCCAAAGATCGGGGATTTTTCTGTCATTCGCCAACTTGTACCGCGCACAACAAGGTTACACCTCTTCCAGTGAATTGTCCTCGGAGCGATATCAATTTCGAATCCTGCGGAGGTTCTTGGAAGTCAGTCCAGGTCTTGATGCTGATTTGCTGAAAAAATATCACTAACCTTTCTGGGTTTAGTCAGTGATATTTTTTCAGCAAATCTTCAGGAAACTTCTGCTACGATAGTTCTATGGAAACTACACGCTCTTCTCGTACTATTTTTGTGATTACCGCTATCGCAGTTGCTTCACTACTCTTTGGTTGTATTGGCGGGGTAACTGGTTTTGTGTTGCTTTCTTCAAGTGATCGGCCATTTGTGCAGAAGATCCGTCAGTCCGTCGGGCTTGATGGAGACAATGCCCAGGTTCAGGTACCCGTAAAGCAGACCGTAACGCTGCAAGAGAACTCGGCACTTACAGATGCAGTAGATAAGGTTTTGCCTTCGGTAGTTGCAGTTTCGGTTAAGCAAGAGGTGGTTGATTTCTTTGGGAATCGCTCCGTGCGCTCAGGTGGGGGAAGTGGCTTTATTCTTACGTCGAATGGTTTGATTGTGACGAACCGTCACGTTGTTTCCCAGGCAGGCAGCACCACCTATAGTGTGGTGCTGAATGATGGTCGTGTGCTTGATGCGGTAGTGAAATCGGTTGATCCTCGCAATGACCTCGCAATTCTTAAGGTTGAGGGGAGTAGTCTCCCGGCGGTAGAGCTTGGTAGTTCTGATGCGCTCAAGGTTGGGCAAACGGTACTGGCCATCGGGAATCCACTCGGAGAGTTTCGAAACTCAGTAACATCCGGTATTGTTTCCGGTACGCAGCGTAGTATCTCACCCAGCGATGGTGCAGGTTCTTCTGAGAATCTGACCGATCTGATTCAAACTGACGCAGCGATTAATCCCGGTAACTCGGGGGGTCCGCTCGTAAATCTTGCGGGTCAGGTAGTAGGTATTAATACTGCTATTGCTTCACGGAGTGGCGGCTCCGATGGGGTGGGATTTGCGATTGCACTGGATAGCGTATCGAATGTGCTCAAGAATGTGGTGAAGAATGGCGGCGAGATTATTCGGCCGTATATTGGTGTTAGTTATCAACAGATTACGGCGGCGGTAAAAACGCAGCGAAATCTCCCCGTTGAGTACGGAGCCTATGTGCAAAGTGTGGCGAATGAGAGTCCGGCAGCAAAGGCTGGCATTAAGGCTGACGATATTATTCTGTCGGTAAATGGTGAGAAGATTACGGAGAATTACTCGCTGATTGCTTCACTTGCGCGGCTTGATGTGGGGCAGGAAGTAAGTCTCACCGTACGTACTGGCACAGACGAACGTACTATTAAAGTGCAGCTAGAGGCATTACCAAAGAGCTCGTAACCTGGTATGGTGCCTGCATGACTGGTGAGTGCACTGCTGTTTTTGCTTCAAAAAAGTCACCCGCCCGACGCATTTTTCAGTCGTTGAAGAATGTGGCGCTGGGGTGTCTTGTGGTGGGATCCGTCGTTTTCACTTCACCGGTATGGATAACGCTTACACTGTACTCGGCACTACAGGAAACCTGGCGGAACATCCGTTTTCGATGGTGGCTGCACACGCTGGGCGTGCGAGGCTTCTTAGTTGTTAGCGAGCATCCGGCCTGGGATGCGTGGGTACAGGGTATGGCAAAAACGCACGGACTTAAGGTGCTCTACCGAGAGAATGCGTATTATTGGAGCAAACGTGAGCACGAACTGGTTCAATCGCAGGTGCCTCAGGCGGATCGGCCACAGGCAAACTGGTGGCGTGCCCGGCGGGCATTTCCGGTGATCATTACTTCGTCAAAGTTTTCTGGGTGGCTACGGGTATGGAATGGTAGTCGTGCCTGGAAGCGGGTTTTCCGGGGAGATGGCCGGGTACTGGCCGATGAGGAGCTGGTGCTTGCTAAGCAGCTGAGGTAACCAGTTCAGTTACACGGTCGTAGCCGCCGTAATCTTGGAAGGTGCGCGGCTCAGTATCAGGGAAAGCAGTGTGTGCGATTGATCGCATTGCTTCACCCTGGTCTTCATCGTGCTCAACGGCAATTAGTCCGTTAGGCTTTATGTAGTTGGGGGCATCAGCCCAGAATTGGCGATAGAGGTCGAGGCCGTCTTCGCCACCGAAGAGGGCGAGATCAGGCTCGTAAAAGATAACATCTGGCTGCGCGGCGGGATTCTGTGCCCAGACGGCAGGGATGTAGGGGAGGTTGGTGATAATGGCGTCAAATGGCGCGCGCTCTGCAATGCGAGGGTTTGCAAAAAGGTCTGCGACTAAAAACTCCATGCGGGTGAGATTTTTGTTCTCAGGGAGTTGCAGGGTAGTCCAGTTTTCTTGGGCCAGATCAAGTGGATCTTGCTCAACATCGGTAACGATGAGTTCTGCGGGAACGCCAAGCTTTGCTAGTTCAATAGCGAGGGCAATAGAAATTGCGCCACAGCCGGTGCCAAGTTCCAGGATGCGGACGGGGCAGGGCTTGTTGGTTGCCTTGAGGTGGTGATGAAAGTGCTCAGCTAAAAAGGTGACGCCACGGGTAACAAGGAGCTCGCTTTCAGGGCGGGCAATCAGGGCGCGATGGTCAGATTTAATAGGGAGGCCGTAGAATTCTCGAACGCCAGTGATGTAGGCGACGGGTTCATTTTCTTCACGACGCAGGAGGTGTGCGTGATAGAGGGCTTCCTGATCGTCAGAAAGTTCATGTTCTGGATGGGCAAGGAGTGCCTCGCGACGCATCTGCAGAACTGCCCCAAGGAGTACCTCGGCATCACGGTAGGAGACCGAGCGGTCACGGACGTCGAGGGCGTTTTGAATGGTCATACTGAAAGGTGTTGCGCACGGAGGTTCGCGCGTTCTGCGTTTAGGAGTGCCTCAGTAATGGGGGCGAGATCGCCTGAGAGCACGCCGGGGATATTGCTCCAGGAGGTGTTGATGCGGTGATCAGTGATGCGATCTTGCGGGAAGTTGTAGGTCCGGATCTTCTCGGAGCGGTCACCGGTACCAATCTGAGAGATACGCTGCTCTGAGCGTTCATTTTGTTTGCGGAGGCGCTCGGCTTCATAGAGGCGCGAACGGAGTACGTTCATGGCTTTTTCACGATTCTTAATCTGTGACTTTTCATCCTGACAG
Organism: Candidatus Berkelbacteria bacterium; assembly: GCA_020058355.1. Lineage (GTDB taxonomy): Bacteria > Patescibacteriota > UBA1384 > CAILIB01 > CAILIB01 > JAGVEG01. Next base: position 780 of record JAGVEG010000026.1, on the reverse strand, counting down.
GTAACGACCAGGCCAGTTGGGAGGTGGGTGATGCGTACTGCGGAGTCAGTGGTGTTTACACTCTGGCCACCGTTTCCACTGGAGCGGTAGACATCAACACGAATGTCATTTGCATGAATTTGAATGTCAGTTTCTTCAGCTTCAGGAAGTACCGCAACGGTTGCAGCTGAGGTGTGAATACGACCGGCCTTTTCGGTTGCGGGAACGCGCTGTACGCGGTGTACGCCACTCTCAAATTGCAGGAAGCGGAATACATCCTCGCCTTGGACGGTGGCAATAACTTCCTTGGTGCCACCGAGCTCGGAGATGCTGTGATCGATAATCTCGGTCTTCCAGCCCATTTTTTCAGCAAAGCGCAGGTACATGCGGAAGAGTTCCGCGGCAAAGAGCTCAGCTTCATCGCCGCCGGTACCGGAGCGGATTTCGATTACGGCGTTGCGTGATTCGTCAGGGTCGCGGGGAAGAAGGCCATCTTCAATGGTGGTCTCAAGCTTGGCGAGTTCGGTCTCGAGTTCGGGAAGTTCCTCGCGGGCCATTTCAGCAAGCTCGTCAGTACCGCTGGCGAGCTCACGGTTTTCGGTGATCTGGTGCTCGAGATCTTGGTAGCGGTCATATGCTGAAACAATGCCATCAAGATGACGGTGTTCACGAGAAAGACCCGCTGCCTTTGCTGGATCAGCAAAAACGTGCGGGTCTTGCAGTTGCTCTGAGAGCGCTTCGCGCTCACCGCGCAACCGCTCGAGAGCGGTGCGGATGTCTGCGCTGAGCATAGTTACTGAG
>JAGVEG010000063.1 GCA_020058355.1 Candidatus Berkelbacteria bacterium | reverse complement strand
CTGGCAATATTCTTGAACGGCCCATCACCTGGACTCTTCAGGAAGCTCTTTCCATCGAATCCCTGAGCGCCCCAGGCGGCAAGACTTTGGCCGAGCCCATCCGGAAGTGCCAAGTCTTTCCCAAAGATCTTAGAAAGCTGACCATCAACAACCTTGGTGATCTTACCAAGTGCTGCAACCTGGCCAGCCTCGCCATTGTAGCCCTGGCCACGAGTGTTGAAGATTTGTTGCAGAGTGGTAAGGTCTGTGGCCTCAATTCCCTGAATGCCAATAATAGTGCCAATACGAGCGGTGTTTCCGTAGTACTCAAAGAGGGTGCGGGCCCGATCGCCATCATTTCCCTCAAGCATACGCTCGGCAAAACGATCTGGAATATTCGGGTCCAGCGCAAACGCGGCCATGTCCATGGCTCGATACTGCATGCTCTTTTGGGCCCGCTGCTTTTCGCGTCCGATAACCTCACGATCAACGACAAGGCGCTCGTAATTTGATTGCATCAGCACCACTTCGCGGAGTCCCTCATCTTCTTTCACTTCTGTACTATTGAGAACCCACTCGCGGAAGTTGCGCTGGTTGCTGCTCGTTTGTGAAAGGGCAAGATCTTGGTATTCTTCCTTACTCCCAGCACTAACAATGCCAATATCAGCCTGGCTTGCAGTACCCTTGCGGATACGTTCCTCAATCAGGTCATAGTCAACACCGGCCCAGTAGAGTGTGTCAGTTGTCTCACGGGTTGCTTGTAGATTCTCACGAAGCGCACGATTACTGACAATGCCCATGCTTAACTCAAGATCATTCAGGTCGATGGCGAGTGAGTTACGACGTCGAGCGTACTTTGCCGCGTCCGTCCCCTGGCTCGCAGACTGAGCGAGTTTCGTATTGAGATCCTTGGCAAGTCGTGCCGTGGCAAGGTACTCAAGACCACGCAGATTGCCCTGTCGTAAGTCCTCAATCACACCGATGCCCACACTTACCCCGGATATGTCTTTGGCGATAGTAGTGAGCTGTTTGGTTACCTCAAGATCAACCTGTCGTGAAAATTCACCAACAGCAGCACTGCGATCGAAAGTAAATGGCGCGTATTCCTTAAGAATCGGATCGTAGTATCCAGCTGTATAGATTGCGCGAAGACGATCATCCTTAATGTTTTTCCCAAGATTCTTGACAGTTCGTTGTGCTTCTTCATAAATCTCATTCACTCCGCGCGTGGCAAGTGAATCAATGGTCCAGGTTGGTGATTCACCGGGGAATAGCTGCTTTCCGAATTCGTTAATGCCAAATTGCGTGAAGATGCTCCCCGCACTACTTGGACGAGTAATAACGCTTGCCATACTCCCCGGCGTAAGGTTCAACTTGTCGTCAAGTTGAGTGCCCGCAACGATCGCGAAGTTACTAAAGAACGCCTGCGAGGCATCACGGTCTTCTGGTGTTTTTGGTACGAGTAGATCAGGGAGTGACCGTGAGGCGGCGGAAATAATCGGGCTACAGGTGCCAGTAACAGGTGCTATCTGGCCGCCAGTGCGTGAACCAAAGCCTTTCAGCGAATTTGAGCAGGTGTCCTCAGCGGCCTTTCTAAAGCGGTCAGTTACGTAATCACCCGCCTTTCCAAGTCCGCCAAGTTCTGAGACGGCAAAGAGAGCAAGGGCAACACCTGGATCGCTTACTGTTTTCTTAATTGCCTCCTCACCAAAGTTACGGGCAATCTGCTCGGTGCCGATCTTTTCAGTAAAGTCCTCAGCCTTGATTGTTCCTAGGATAAATGAACGAAGGGTCCCTGGTTTCAGAGAGAATCGTTGCTCAAGAAGTGACTGAGCTCCCTTTTCCTGAACAGCGATAGACTTATTATACGGGTTGTAGCCGTTTGGTAGACCAAAGCGCAGCTGCAAAAGATCATACCAGCCATATGTTTCCTCGAGGATGTTGTTGAAGAGGATGCCTGCTGATGGGTTATAACTAGGGACAATGAGGGCGTCGGGTTTGCCGAGTTCCGGGAGACTGACACTGAAAATTCGCTTAACGTCCTGCGTTGTTGTCTTTGCAATGAGTCCCTGAACAATGGTGGTGTATCTGGTCGCGTGCTCCTCAGCGAACGCCTCAAGCTCTGCTGAGGCTTCAAGTGCACTCGAAGCACCCACAAAGAAGGTGCTTTCGGCGTTTCCAACATCAACCAATACAAGCCCGCGCAGATCTACAATTGCTTGCGTCAGTTGCAGATTAACGGCGGTCGCATCCTGCACGGCGGGAGAAGCTGACTGCAGTCCTTTCTGAGTGGTAATAACGGCACCAAAACGATTAATTAATCCATCCTGCAGAGAAAGTAGTTTACGAACAAATGGCGACTCAGCCTCTCGTCCCTGTCCAAACAGGAATCCAAGCATCGCCTGACTTGTATTGCGGTTACTAACATCGGTATAGCTGCCGGTAAAGGTATTGGGTACCAGGCCAAGTTGTTGGGCGAGATAGTTACCTGCGTAGTTAGTGGCCATGTTTCCCTTGGCGGTAAAACTAAATCCAGGTGGCAGCTGCACACCATTCAGTCCAAGTTGTTGCAGGCCTGCAATTGCCAAGGTGCGCACCCGAGACTCCTCGCTTCTGCGGGCGTCGCAGACACCAGGAATACCGGTGTCATCGAGGCAAACCGGGTAAATTAGTTGATAGCTTGTACCAAGTGGCCAGTTCAATTTTGTATCAAGGAGCGTGCTTCCTACCTTCTGAACCAGTGGCTTGGAGTTACCGCTGAGGGCACTATAGAGATCATTGCTCGAAAGGGATACTTTTTCAGTTGCAGTTTTAAACTGTGGAATCTGTGCCGAGAGTAGACTGAAGATACTTGCCTCAAGGCGCCGTCTCCCAAGTGCGCGAAGCGCTGAATCACTGGGATCTTTTGTCTGTAGTGTGCGTGACTCAACGGTACCAATGGCAAATTCAAGGTTTGCAGCAGTACGCTCATCCTTTGGTAGTTTGAGAAGTTCCTCAAGTGAGCCAATCGGAAGATCGAGGTTGCTCTCAAGCTGACAGCCTCCCGTTCTGAGTGCAAACGTGCGCAGTGTTGTTGACTTCTCACGAATGAGTGAACGAATTTGATCGGTATCAGTACAGCGATCGCTTCCCGTTTTACTAGACGTTTTTACCGATTTGGAACTCGTGCTCGGGTAGTTCAGTTCTCGCCCAACTTCAATTTCCTGAAGCAGAAGCTTAGCCTCACGGGTTATAGCAACGACCTCGGGCTGATCCTTAGTAGCGCCAGACTCAAGGACACTAAAAGCCTGCTCATAGCGTCGCGCATAGCTCAGAATTCCGGTGATACTACTCGGAAAACTATCAAGGCCTGCAAGTTCGGTGAGGAGTTGCTTTGAGGTATCATCAATGGTCGTGGTGGCGAGGTATTGTTCGGTTGCTACGCTTAGTCTGCGTAGGCGATCCATGCGTGTGCGATAGAAGGTAATATCCTTATTAAATGCAGTGATCTGTTGGGATACCTTATTTAACGTAGGGTTGCTGCTACTGCTAGTACTGGTATTTGCAAGGCGTTTCGGGATATCACTTTGGTTCCAGAGATTACGAAGGATTTCCTCGGTACCAATACGGGAGAATACTTGATCAGCCTGGCTTGTCAGAAGAAGGCGTGAAAAGTCTGCACCAGTCAGGCCTACGCGCTCGAGATCGGTCTGACTAATGCCGTACTCAGGAAGACTATCTTCGGGTCCAGTAAAAAGATCAGTTGTGGCATCGGTTGCATTCAAGAGCTGGTTGATTGGGGTGAAGGGGCGAGCTACTGAATCAAGGGTTTTCGAGACAAAGAGATCTTGATTGCTTGTTGTGCGTACAAATAACTTGCTCAGTTCAATACGACCAAGAAGATCAACACTGGTCAGGTTACCGGTTGTTAGTACCGTTGTAACAACATCGGTCTGGATGAGCGGGGCGTCAGCGTAGGTGCCATCGGGATTTCGCTTGTAAATAGTCCCTGGGGTATTAACGGCTGCACCACGACCAGTTTGACCTTTCTCACGCAGTAGTATGTTGAGACTTTCGTGAAGGCCATCGACGGCAGCAGCAGCTGTCTCTAGATCGCTAAGAAAGCCGGCGTTGAGTGATCCGTCGTCGGTTGGGACTAACTGACCATCGCTATCTGACTCAGTGCCAATGAGCGGACGTACAAGTTCGTAGGCGTTCAGCGAGTTTGTAATTGTGCTTATTGGGTCGGCCCAGTCAGTCTTGAGGCGGTTTGCCAGTGTGCGAACCAGGCTTGGGTCATCGGTAAACGGTACGTAGTCGTTTGTTGAAGATGCACTAAGTGCCCGCTCTACGAGCTGACGAAGTTGCGCCTGCTGGTTCCCGCCCTTACGTGCAAAGGGTTGGAGTTTACCGATGAGTAATTGCGCGCGCGGATTCTGATCAAGACTTGCAAGGAGTGTTGCGGTGAGTGATTCACGGCTATCAGCATAGAGTGTTGTGCTGGTGCTCAGAGCCTCGGTGGGATCCCAAAGAAGTGCGGAAAACCGTTGGTTTGAGGAACCGGGATTCGTTGTTTCTCGGATGGGACTAATACCAAAGCTTGCCAAGAAAAGTTGCGCAAACGGACGATCGGCAACGCCTGGCTTCCCTGCTACACAAAGGTGACGAGCAGGATCCTGGTATTCTGGTTCGACCGCACCTTGTGCCGCTAATGAAGCGGGATTCTCAACGAGGACTGCATAACGGGTACACTGCTCATTCGTGATCCGAGGAGCTGAGATGGTTTGATAGAGTTTGGTATCTGGGTTAATTGGGCTGGTGACTGTGGTGGTGAAGACCTGCGCAGTTGCCGCACTAAAGCCACCAATGTTCTTGTCCACTTGGAGGGCGCCAACCAGTCGCAGATAGTTGGTCCAGCTTGTCACGTCTCCGGCCGAATCAGTTAATTGCTTCGTAGCGTTCTTGGTTGCCTCATCCGGTACGATGCCGTAGGTTCTCTGGATGTATTGTGACCACTGGGGGTCAGGGCGATCGTAGCCACTTATGCCAAAGGTCTCGTCGAGATATTCCCGGCGAGTGTCCTCTGCAGCAAAGAAGATTTTCATCTTTGTACTCTTTGCGCGTGCCTCATCAAGTGTTTTCACCTCACGTATCAGCTCAATTGGGATACTGAGTGTCTGTGCGATAGTGCCTCGCCCTACTCGTTCTAGGAGTGCGTCACGATTTGCGAGTGAAGCCGGAGCACCATTTTCCGCTCGTAGGGTATCGGGCGCTACGCCAAGCAAGACTTCCATGCGTCGTATACCCACGCTCTGAAATATCTCAGTACTGGTAGAGCCGCGTAGTGATCCACTACTTAGTCCAAGTTGTGTTTCGAGGGTGCGGCGTCCCACATTCTGGACGAGGTCGTCAACGGTGTCGGCACCGATAAGTGCGTCTTGGGGAAGATTTAGCTGAATAGCAAGTGCCTGACGACCATACTGTTCAAGTGTTTCTTCAAGATCGTCGGCCGTAAGGCTCCCTGTTTGGAGTACTGAGCCAAGTGCTGCATTTCCCACAAGTGAGGCAATGCTATCAAGTGAATCAAGTCGCACATCTTTGGGATCGATAGTAACACCTAGATCAAGGTCGGCCAGAGCGCCAAGAATTGCATCGGTTACCGCAAGTCTAGAGCCGTCATAGATGTTGAGCGAGGGAACACCAACTTTCTCTTGCCCGGCGTTTGTCTGATACGCGAGCTTAATAGGGATTTTTTGATACTTCCATTTTGTCTTATTTCCACCAAATCGCTTTTTTTCGATAATTCGTGTGGTAATACGTATCGAATCAACCTCGGAAATATCCACCGCACGGGAAAGATACCGAGGGTTCGAAGGGTTTTCTTGGTCGTAGGCATGACCCGATCGTTGAGTGGTTTCTTCTAGATCACTGGCGTCCAGATCGCCCTCAGCATTCCGGGGAGCAAACTCATCCGTATAGTCCTTGGTATCGATTATCTTCTCAACCTTAATTTCTCGTCCTGCCCCACCCTTTTCAATCGGGGTGATCATGTAGGCGATGTAGCTCAAGATGCGTGCATCGGCCTTCGGGGCATCCCACAAATCGTTCTCCCATACCTCGTCATAATGGACTGGGTTGCCATCGGTATCTTTTTCTTCGCTACACACATCACCCTCAAACTTCCGACAGGTTTCTCCGGTGAGCGCATAAAGATCAAGTGGGTTCTTAAAGCTAAGTCGCTTCTTAGCCGTCCCCTCGCTCAGGAGATCTACTGCCTGAGTGGCCTGCTGGCTCGTCTGAATAGCGTCGGTTGGAAGTGCGACAATATCACTACAAATCTGATACTGGGATTCCCCAAGATACTCCAGGGCCTCCGGACTAATTCCCTGTAGGCGCTGCTGAATGTCAGCTTGCTCAACGAGTGGGTTCAGCGAGGGAAGTGAGGCGTCGATAATGTCAGGTCCCTGGTCGTAATCTTCGACGGTACTCGTTGCATCAAACTGGCAGGTGCCTGTGGTCGGGAGTTCGAAATCAGTTGCCGCGGCGACTTCGGTAATCAGACTTAGGCCAGCGGGAAGTACTGGCATGTACACCAAAAACAGCCCCAGAACGGTGAGGAGACTATTTCGTAAGAATAATCGCACTCTGTACATAGGGTACAAACTTATTCAGGGGAATTTCATAATCAGCCGGACGATTAGGAACCGCAGGATCGTTAATCATTACCACCGAGCGTGCCTCATCAAATCCGGTGGCTACAACATAGTGGCCACCCTTGCTAAAGGCATAACGTGGGCCCGTGTGTGTACCGTCTGAGATGATGCCGGCCACGATAACGGGAGTGCCCTGGGCAAGGCGATCTTTAATTTGCTGCCAGTGCTCCTGGGTGCGTGCCCCAGGCTGGCGGAAGAAGAGTACTTCAGCCTTAAGGCCATATTTCTCAGCTCCTTTCACGAAGAATTCCTGTGGAACCCCACTTTCCCCATTGCGGAACCCACTTGCCACGGCAAAGGCAGCAACGTCGGGCACGTTAGCTGGTGTGCCCAGCCACTGCGCCACCATGGTAAATGAGGTGGCAGAACAACCGGACCTACTCACGGCACTCTGTCCGAAGTTTACGTCCCCGTAGCTACCCTGCTTAAGCAACGGTACCCCAAGTTTCGAAGTACTTAAGGGTGAACTGATCACGCCGGCAGTATTAAATGCGGTAATGGCATCACGGAGTACTTTTGCTTTCTCACCCACCTTAGTACTATCACTACTGGAGACTTCAAGTTCAGTGAGTGCGGCACGAACGGCCGTGAGTTTCTCGGTAAGAAGCGTACGTTGCGCATCGGTGAGGGTTGTTGCCGAAATCTTACGCTCAATACGAGAAACCTCGTCCTTGAGGGCTGTCAGGGTTGCTGAGATGTTTTTCGTGACAAAGGCATCAGGGTTGTTGGCTGCCTCAAGACGAAAGAGTTGCTGAGCCTGCACGGCATTGCTCTGTGGATTAATAGTACTCCGTCCGAGTGCTGATCCACTCCCGAGAAAGAGCAGGAAGACAGTAAGAGGAAATACAAGAACAGCTCCCACTGAAATAGCAGGAACGAGAAGTGAACCCTTTTTTTCTGCTGTTTCCTCTGCCATGCAACTATTCTACTTGCTAGTGACACTAGAAAGATAGATCCCCTTGGTGGTTGCGATAAGAAGCGTCTCGATTTTGGGAAGATAGGTAATGCTCTGGAGTGGCTCTGGGGGGTAGTTAAACGCAATACTTGGGGCTGTCGTACTGCCAATTGTCTGTGCAATGATCTCGTTCGAGTTGGTTTGCGGAATCAGGATTGTTGTGGTGTTTTGCCATGCAAGCAGATCGCTTGGTACGGGTATCTCCCCACCAATGACCTCGCCGCTCAGGTTGAGAATACGGCTGGTAATACGATCGGTCTTGGTGGTGAGTACGAGGTGATTGCCATCAGGAGAGAAATGACCCGACTGCACGCCACGCAGCGTTTGTATTTCATTGAGAACTCCTTGAGTTGTGTTATAAATCCAGGCGCGCTGCTCCTCTTGTGTGCCAC
>JAGVEG010000099.1 GCA_020058355.1 Candidatus Berkelbacteria bacterium | reverse complement strand
TGGTGTCTGGGTAGGTATCGATGATTTCTTTCAACTCATGGTACCGATGAGCAGATTGCAGTACATACTCCACCGCGGTAAGATCAGCCGCTACATGGTGTTCCTGAGCCGTTACAATGATGCGCACACTCTTTTTTGACTCGATGGCACCGAGATAATCAGTATCAAGGCCAGCAACCATATTGAACAAGGTTGTTTTACCCACTCCATTACGCCCAATAAGCGCCACCCGCTCACCTTCGGTGATCGTTAAAGAAAGCCCCTGGAACAGGAGCTTCGTCCCCATAGTCTTCTCGGCGATATTCAGTGAAAGCAACATATTCGGAGCGTACCTGAAAAACCTGGTCTCGAACAGGGATGCGCTGCAATAAATCCATCACACATATTTAATGTAGCTTGGTATTTTTTATGAAATGAGTCCTACCTACTTCATTACGAAAAACTGTGCTGTACTAATAGCATCTACTTGTAGTCGGCCACTATGACCTACTTGGAATCAATTATCCTCCTTACTCGCAACGCCGTTGATACATTCTTTAGAAATGTACACGCAACTCCTGAAGAACTTCTCACCTGGAAGGGTAGTGAGAAAACCCGCACCATCATGGAAATGGTGAGTGAGGTCCATACCACCACATCTTGGAACACCAAGCTCATTCAAGACCGTACGCCAGCTGGTGAGTGGAATGATGCCGTCGAAACTCCCAGCACTCTTACAGAGTACGAGGCAGTAATCCGAGCATTATTTGAGGAATTTTATGCAGTTCTTGCAGCCTTTCCACAGGAAGAGCTGACAACCATGGTAGAGCTCCCCTGGGGAACCATGAGTCTTCTTGATGTCATCGTGTACCCATACTGGAACCTTAACTGGCACACCGGCCAAATAGCCTACATTCAGTTGCTGCACGGCGACGGTGAGATGCACTAAAAATGCAGACTCGTGGGGAGAAATTACAAACCATAGGTGTACTTGCCGTACTACTTCCTCTTTGGATTCTCCCTTTTCAGAGTCAAGGGCTGCGGTTTTTCGAGCGGCGAGGCTGGGATAGCAGCGCCTACTCACTGATTCTGCCCATTTTCGAATTTATTGTTTTCACCCTCCTTGTTAGTTCACAGAAAATTCGTAAGCACTGGCTACACATTATCGCTCTTAGTTTTCTCACCTTTGCGGGGCTTAGTATTCTCTGGTCGGGCAAACTCCCCAATGAGCACCTACGAGGGCTTTACTATGGAATCATGCCCCTAGTGGCGTACACCGTTGCACGGGTATCAGCTATTTCCTTAGAACGAATCAATCCAGTACTCCAAAAGGTGAGTACTGTTGTACTGATCTTATGTGGTGCACAGCTGGTAATCTGGCAATATGAAAACATTCCTCTCTGGGATTTCTTTAATTGGTTTCCAATTTTCCGAATTATCGGTGAAACCTTTCAAGTGTTCGGAACCTTCCCTGGTCCCAATCAGCTAGCAAGTTTTGTCTTAGTTTCTGGACTCTTCTTTCTCACCTCTAAAGCCAGTCCAGCGCGATGGCCGCTTACCAGCGCTAGCTTTATCACCCTGTTCCTCACACGCTCAGACAGTGCGCTTCTTGGGCTCATTGGCGGTTTGCTCATCTACGCATGTTGGGCAGCACGAGCACATATTCGTAAAATACTTTTTGCCACCAGCTGCCTCGCTGTGGTGATCATTAGTATTGGCCTAAGTAATCGTGAAAGAATCAAACAAGAAGTCATCTCATTTCGTGCAGCAGACCACTCTGTGGATGGGCATCTAAGCGGCATAGAAAAAACGCTTGCCTACTTTAGTGAAGCACCGCTTACTACCAAGTTGTTCGGGCACGGTGCAGCCACTGCCGGCCCCGCCACACTTTCCAGCGTCGCCTTCTTGCCCGAGTCCTGGATTCTCCAGATCCTTCATGAATATGGAGTGCTTGGCCTAGCAACCTACCTAGCTATTCTTTGGTCTCCCCCACTTCTACTCCTTAAAAAGAGGGGGAATCCGCAGGGCTTGGTAATTATTACGGCAGTCACCCTGAATGCGCTCTTTCTCCATATTCTTGCCGATAACAGCGCACTTATTTACCTCCTCGGACTTCTTGAAGCCAGCTGGCTCCATGCAGCAATGCAAGACTAATGTGGTACACCTACCTGCTTCTCTGCGCAGACAACACCTACTACACAGGTGTCACCACTAATTGTATACGTAGGACCCACGAACATAACCATCTGACATCGGGCGCCCGCTACACAAAAACCAGGCGCCCGGTAGCGCTTGTATATACCGAGGAGCATCCCTCACGCAGTAGTGCCCAGCAGCGAGAATATACACTAAGAAAACTCAGTCACTCCCAGAAACAGGCACTTGCCTCCAAAACTACACTAACTACCTCGTAGTATACCGACGAACGATCTCAATTACCTCTGGCAACTCCTTTATATCTGTTGGCCAGCCAAAATGTTCACGATCAGTAAACTCATGATATTCAGAATCAAGCTGTTCATGAATAAACCGCGCCTCACGAACAGGAATAAATGGGTCATCTTGTGAAGCGAGTTGTACGATAAAATGCTGATTTTGCTTAATTGCCTGCCAGTTCCAAGGATGATCATAGTAGCCGCTCAATGCTTCACTCTCCATTCCTAAATCAGTGTAACAAGGCGCAACTAAAATACTCCCAAGGATCCGCGTTGTCTCGGCAAGGCGAAGCGCGGCAACCGCACCGGATGAGTGACCGACAATAATCGTCTGCTCATCAGCACCACATACCTCTCGCAAATACAGTAGCCAGATAGCGGCCTTTGCTTCAACGTTATCCGGCATGGTTGGTGAGATGACTTCAAACCCCATCTCGCGCAGCATGTGTGCTACCCACGGAAACCAACAACCTTCAGCGGTTGCACCGCCATTTCCATGGACAAGTATAATCTTTGGCAATTGGCTCATGTACGTGTTTTACCAGCACGAATCATCTCTACTGCCTTTTCTATACGCGACTGGCGCGTCTCAGGCTTTTTCGCCTCTTCAATCCAGCGAACATACTCTTTTCGGTGAGAGAATGCCAAAGCCATAAACGCGTCCACAGAGTCAGACATTTCAAGAGCACGTGAGAAGTCTTCCGGAATCACTACCTCACGCGGCTGGGTATCCAGAACTATCTCAACAATAAGCTCATCTCCCGCTGTAATTCCAGCTAATTCCCGGTGCTCTGCACTGACGGGGATGTAGAAATCGCCATCCATAACCGCAACCGTTGTGCGGTAGGAATACGTCTTAATAGTAACTACTACAGGAAAGCGCTTACCCGCAGCAAAACCATCAACAATCTCTTGGGGAACCTTAATTCCTGTCGCCGTTTTTCCAGCAAGTTCAAGTACCACGGTGAACGTTGCCATACTAGGCAATTCCTTCCTCTTCTTGCTTGTGACGTAGCAACTCCTGCATGGGAGCTGATAGTTTCTTAAAGAGTGGGTCCTTTTTGCCTACAACACGCCAAAACGGTAAGCCTTCAGGGAAAAAGCGGGTACGATCCTCTTCCCAGTACTCAATAGCCGTACGCAAGAAAATGCCCGTAGTAAGGGGACAGGTAAAATCAGCTGCATGCTCATTCGCCAGCTGCTTTCTCAAGCCAATTACGCCCAAAAAACTACCGGATGGAATCCTTTGGATTTCATGGGCAATTTCCTGTGGTGAAGAGATGTACATAAGATCACCAGGCTGCTGCCCCCAGATAGGCTTTGCGAGCACTTCCTTTTTAGCGTGGCTATTCTCAAATTTCTCCTGTAACGACTTTGGCATAGCAGAGAATTACTCGTTATGTATTCAGTGTAGCAGCAAGTTTTGCAATGATCTTCTCAATATTTTCTTCACGCTTGGCACCCGCTAGCTGATGAAGTGGGAAGAGGATACTGTATCGCTCACCCTTAGTTAAAGCCTGGTATCGCGCGAGGACTTCTGGCCACTTCGCTAAAGCAGCAAGTAAATCAGGTGGATCCACCATCTGAGATTGCCCGGGATAGGCGCGCTCCCACCTCCCATCAGCTTGAGCTGCAGCAACCTCAGCCATACCACTTGCGTGCATACGACCCTCTGCAATAAGTCGCTCCACCACACCAACGTTTATTAGTGACCACACACTCTTCGGTCGGCGTGGTGTAAACTTTGTCAGATAATACTGCGAGTCGAAGCCGTTAATAATACTATCGATCCATCCGTAGCAGAGTGCGGTATCGCGAGCCTGCTCGTACGTAATAGTCACGCAGCCACTCCCCTTCTTGGCAAAAGCAAGCCACACACCTTTCGGTTGTGTGGCGTAGTGTGCTTTGAGCCAATCAAGCCAGCTTACTTCATCAAGAAGCAGGAGTACGGGGAGGTCTTTATGAGTCTTAGTTACCATAAATCGAATCAGTAAGCTCCGCTAAAAGACCTTTGAGATCTGGGTAGTCGCTCACTGCTTTTAGATGACCCAGTTCATCGAGCGGCCACTCTGCCACCGGGCGATCCCAGCAGAGCTCAAGCCCATTACCATCTGGA
>JAGVEG010000066.1 GCA_020058355.1 Candidatus Berkelbacteria bacterium | reverse complement strand
TGTCGTGCGGCAAGTGAGCGGAGTTGGGTGAGTGAAGCTGTGTCCTCGGGCTCTACGCGATAAAACGCACCACCCTTCTTGGTGGGAAGTGTAAAGTCAGGCGTCACCTGGCACCGCGGTGCATACCAGTAGCTGATCTGCGGAATAGCAGACGCTCGTACCTGCCAGTAGGTCTGGTTGTGGTGAGTTGTTTTCCTGCCGAGGGCACGCTGAAACACATCCCAGAGCGCGCTTTGGAGAAAGCTTGGGCCTTCCTGGTTGTGTCCAGCGTATGCCATGGTTTCGTTAGCGAAGAACCTTGAATGCCTTCAGAATCCAGATAAGAAGAGCAGCCCCGGCAACACCCCAGAAAATACCCACTACACTGATAGCTCCAGCTGATCCGGCAGCACCAATATTGAGGAGATCCTGGAAGACAAACTTTCCAAGTGCAGAACCAACGATACCAATTAAGATATTGGCAATCGTGCCTTGCTGCTGGTCGGTCTTCATAATCTTACTTGCAAGCCAACCGATAATTGCGCCAACGATAAGGTTGAGAATCCAGCCCATGATAGTAGTTAGCGATAGGTACCCTATTACAGTGACAGAATTCTTGCGGGTACTGAAGGCTGTTGAAATGGGCAAATGACCCACTCTCAATCAATGACGGGTGGACCAGGTCCTGAGATAGTTTTTGCAAAAGACCCGACAGATACTGTCGGGTCTCAGTCTTTCTACTAGGTCCTTACTTTTTCTTGCGAAGCAAGAGGCCAAAAAGGGTGCCGATACCCGCGGCGATACCAACGGCATGCCAGGGCTTTTCCTTCACGAAGGTATTTGCCTCCTGTGCCTTTTCGGTAGCCATCTTTTTGCCTTCAGCGAGCTTTTCCTTGGCGGTCTTTGCGGCAGCTTCAGTACGCTCGGAGACTTCTTCGGTGATGGTCTCGGTAGCGTCAGTTGCCATGTCTTTGAGTTTTTCGCCAATAGCCTCGACCTGTGCCTTGAGGTCTTCGAATTCAGATGTTTGCTTCATGGGTGAATGTTACTGATCCTCCTTAGTATAGCAGGTTGTGCAAGGTGGGCTTATGTCACTTACTGCTTCTGATAATACGTTACCCTTCTGCTATGGTCCTTTGTTTCATACGTTCATTTGCATGAAGAGACCACCCCACCTTAGAGAAGATGCCTGGCAATTCTTGACCCTTTCATTTAATGCTCTTGATGACCAGGCGCTCTACAATGAAGTACTTCACGCAGGCTATACAGTAGAGAGGACTATCCACAGCCTCATAGCCAATGATGTCTAGTAATGCTTTAATCTTGGAACTTGATAGCAAGCCAGCTTGCTGTTAATTGCTTTACTGCTTTCTCGCTATTTATTACCTTATCCATCGTCGGAAAGCTGATGAGACCTCGAATATCTGATGCCCATTCTATGAGGGAAAATGGGTCATCTAGAATAGGTTGAGTATTTTTATGCTCTTTTCGTAGGGCGCCCATATGAAAGACCAGCTTAACCACATCTTCTTTGTTATGGGTGCTAAACGTAAGTCGATCCTCTCCGTCGAGCCGATAGCTAGGAGCATTCCACTTGATGTGTTCCGTAAGTGAGGGATTGGTTTCAAGTATGAATCTGCGAATCAAAGAAACTTGCGACTTTTTGTCATCGGTGAGGGCTGCCATGAACTCTTCAACTGTCTTATATTTTTGCATAATCTTACTATATCAAAAGTCAGTGAGATCAAGTCAGTACTTCAAGTCATTCTGTTCAAGTATTGAGTCAATTTCCAAGCTTGTTGGAGGGTTGCTTCTGATTATCTCCGCAAACCTCTTTAGTGGTACTCACTCTACTCTTCCACTAAAAATAACCTGCAGAACAGGTTATTTTTCTGGTAGTTACTGCACTCCTCCAAATAAAAACATCTCCTTGCAGAGATGCTTTTATTGGTAGTCCGCGCGTGATTACCGTCGAATGGCTTACCGGTATACGTATTGCAATTGAATACACTAAGCGACTTAAGGAGCGGATTCAGAAAAGGTCGCCACATGACCTAAAGCTATCTGCTATTACCCCGTAACCATGCACGCTAATCTATCTACAGAACAAGTTGAGCGAAAGTCTCCAAGCCCCATGGAAACGGATGATTTAGAGATCACCCAGAGAACATAAACAAAGGCGGAAGGTCGCGTGTGAGCATTACTGGTCTGCTCAAGAACTATAGCGACCTACCTGTGAGCCAGCTACGTGCAGAGCTGTTACAGGAAGACCTCACGGTAAAAGAGTTGATTGTACTCCACCAATTGGAGAAAGTAATTGAGGTAGCGATCGTGCTGTAGACAGGCTACTTGATAGATTTGAGGGACGGGTAACAGTTGTTACTAGGGATGAGGTGCTCTGCAAGAATTCGCTGGGATACGAAGATCGCCTGGTCTCCTTATTGATGGTTAGCCCGACAGTACCTGATTCCTATGGACATTTTCGCTGTTTTGTGGTATTGAAAAGCAGTAATCCCACAAGGGAACACAAATCCTCCGTCTGTGTCAGAGCACACGGAGGCAAGGAGTAAAAATGAAAACAAAAGAATTATTCACGCTCAGCGTGAACTACAACCTCCCCCTCAGCGGCTTAGTCGCTGCAGGGAAATATAGCTGGGTGAACGACAACATCACCCAAAAAAACTTCGGAAAGCCGGATAATGATAATACCGGCGAAGTCGAATTGGAGACGCAAATCTTCAACTTCGGCAAATCCGTCTCATCTGAGACGGCTGTCGCCAGAATGGCAAATGCGGGATTCCGACCCGCCAACCACTTCGAGCTAGCTGCTTTCGGGGCTCAACACCCCAAAGTGCAGCGGGAAAAATCAATCGTCGCCCTCGGCTCCTCCTGGATCGTTCCGGATGGCGGCGCCCTCGTTGCGTACCTGGACGGCATTTCCAGCCACCGCTACCTTAACCTCGACTATTGGGGGGGTGGCTGGCGCAGCAACTATTGGTTCCTTGGTGTCCGACAAGAGTCTTCTAAGTAGACCTTAGGTCAAAGGGCACTTAGCATCTGTCCTTTGACCCTTAGACTTTTGTCCTTTATCCCCCGTGTGGCTTGCCGCATGGGGGATACTTGTGGTTGGACCACTATGGATATGCGATTAGTAGATGTGTGGCTACGGTTACACGTCATAGAAATCTGTGGGTACTTTGTGCAGAAGTACTTTGGACACGTCTGGGGTATGCATCATCTTATACCCATCACACGTGAAGATACTTGGTATCCAGTGCCTTAATCTCCCAGGCAATCTTTAGGAAGAACTTGAGGGCATCTAGCTTGGTGATTGCCCTAAGCACATACGGAGCTTTCTGATCTTTGGGTAAGTAACTTGCTGTGAGGACGCACTCAAGTACTACCACAAACAGGGAGCCCACCTTCTCGCCAAGTGTGTAGCGTGCAGTTTTTGGTATGTCAGGTAGATAGCCATGCCAGAGTATGTAGCTTTCAGTTAGGCGCTGCAGAATAGGGAGATTCGGTCGGGGGAGGGGTCGTCAAAGCCATCTGCTTAGAAATAATGATGAAGCGAAGCATTACTCTATCGTATGAGGACGTAATCTCAAGTGAAAACCTCCTAGAAGCCTGGAGTGAGTTTTTGGTTGGGAAGCGAAATAAAAGCACCTCCTTACGGAGATGCTTTTATTGGTAGTCACCGTGCTCATCCAAAGTAAATACCTCATCTTGCGACGAGGTATTTACTTTGGTAGTC
>JAGVEG010000012.1 GCA_020058355.1 Candidatus Berkelbacteria bacterium | reverse complement strand
TACTCAGAACTACTTCCATAAGAGTAGTCTAGCATATATTGCCAAAAGGCACCCTGATTGCTTTAGTGAGAGCGTATGTGTACTTCTTGCACCCCTCTCTCCGTTATTCATGAGCGTCTGCGCACCTGCGGCTGCCGACGCAGTAAGTTGCGTGACGACATTTTAGAAATTCTTTCGGCCAGCCACGCCACTCATAGTGCACCCGAGCTCATCACACACTTGCATGAGCATGGTGTGCAGGTAAACAAGACCTCCGTCTATCGTGAGCTTGACCTCCTGATGATACACCAAGCAATTGAGCGGGTTACCGATGAGAACGAGAGTGCCTTCCGCTATGTATTTTCTCATGGCTCAGATCACCACCATCACCTCACCTGCACACACTGTAACCATATTGAAATTGTCACTGACACCCGCCTTGAGGAAATACTCACCAAAACACAAGAACTCCTTGCTCAAAACGCTGCCTTTACCCAAATACAGCACACGCTTGGATTTCACGGCCTCTGCCGTAACTGCACTAAGCAAGTAGCATAAAGAAAACCCGCCAGAAATGGCGGGTTTATTGAAGTCTCGAATTCTTACTTACTCACCATGGGCAAGGTGTGCCACTACAACGACTGTTGTAGCGAGTAAGATCACCGCCCCGATCACCAGTACTCGTGTAAGTATTCTCTCTGTACTCCAGAGAGTCGTGAGACTCCCTCTGAAGCGGTGGATAGCCAGTGCGGGCATCAGCATCACAACGCCTGATGCAACTTCCAAAAACCATACGTAACGCACACCCCACATCCCAATGATCGAACCGATCACTAGCGAAGCGATGAGTGTTGTTAGGTATCGTTTTAGATACCCACGCCCCACCATCTTCAAGATAATCGGCGCGAGAACAATTTCATGCGCAGCTATTCGAATGATCGCAGCCACAAAGACCACGACATTAACGACACTTGCGGCAGCAAGGAGGGCGTCCGTTACTACGTGGAGCCCGTGGATATTTACGGTCTCGCGTACCTTATCTTCTTCTGATCGATAAGGAAGTAGCTTCCACAAGAGGGGGAGCAGTGTCAGCGACACAAAAACGCCCACTAACAGATATGGCGCTGTTGAGACCCCTCCCTCCAGGAGATCAAGCAATACGTGGAGAGCTCCGCCGATTGATACTCCGAGCCCCAAAATGGTGCTAAGGTTTTTATGAGCTAGCATTTTATTTATTTTCATACCCAGTAACGTATATTAAACGCACCATAGTTGCAATAAGTTAGTACCCATGACACTTAGCTCCTTCTTTTCTGAACTCATCACCTCCCTCGAACCTCTCTTGCTCTACCCCATAAGTGCCCTGATTGTTTTTGCCGAATCAGCACTCCTTATTGGCGTTATCCTCCCTGGGGATAGCCTCCTTTTTACCCTCGGACTGATCGCTGCCACAACCAATGTCAACGTCTGGCTGCTCTGGCTGTGCTGCTTTACGGCGGCAGTAATCGGCGATGGTGCTGGCTATGCCCTCGGTAAAAAATATGGGTCGGCAATCTTCAATAAACCAAAGTCACTCGTCTTTAAACCTGAGAACGTTGTCCTCACCCAAAAGTATTTCGAGAAGTACGGCAAAAAAACTATCGTTATTAGTCGCTTTACCCCGGTTATCCGTAGCATTGTCCCCACCATGGCCGGTGTAGCAGGCATGCCCTACCGAGACTTTGCGCTTTACAATGCGCTCGGCGGTCTTCTATGGACTGGCACGCTCATTGCGCTTGGCTATCTCCTCAACGATGTCCTCGGCACTGAGAATATTGATACATTCATCCTCCCCATTGTTGGCTGCGTGATTGCACTTTCTCTTATTGAACCCTTGCGCCAAATCGTGGCTGGCCTACCCAAGAAATGGGAGCTTCCTGTTTTCTGGTTTTGCGGCATCGGCACGGCACTTGCCCTCATTGGCGCCTTACTGCTGCCCGTTAACCCCTACATCCGCACCTTTCTTTTTGTAGGATCAGTATCGGTCTTCCTTATTCTGTGGGAGCCGATTAAGCAGACGTTTGCAAAACAAAGGTAGTCACGAGGTATCCACCAAGCAGCGTAAGAAGCATCAGGCCCCAGCCAACACGATTCCAGAGATGCTGCGTCTTGGCGCAAGCAGCTTCGCTTACATACTTGCCACTCGCCCGGGCAATCTGTACGCCACGCAGTCCATATCGAAACGAAAAAATAATCGACACCAGCGGGATAAGTGCGAACCACGCCGCCCGCTGCTTATGCGCGATCCCCCAGAAAAACGGTAGGAAGAAAGCACCCCAAACAAAACGCGGTGCCTTTACTGGTTTCTGCGCCGATCCCCCCATTGTTTGCTCATACGTGGCAAGCTGGTGAAGACTTTCTTGAATAACTGCAGGGTCCCACCCTACCGTAATAAGCTTCTGAGTGATCTGTGCATCAGCAACACCGCGCTCACGTAAAACGCGGATGTACCCGAGTAGTTGTGGGGTAATTGCCGTCTCCATATATTGTAGTCTACCACGAGAGTGGCTAGCATAGTCGATAGACGCCATGGCACCCTTTCTTCCCGCGCTCCATCGCATAAAAACTGCCCTGAATGGGACCCCGTATCGCATTCTGGCTCTTGGTGACTCAGTTATTTGGGGACAGGGCGTAGCAGAGCGGCACCGCTTTACTTCGCTGATCGCTCGTCATTACAACACTGAGCTTGACCGTCCCGTTGAACTAATTACCCTTGCTCATTCGGGAGCAATTTTACGCGAGCCATTTCATACCGACCCCTGGCACCTCGCTGAGGAACAGCCCTACCTACATGGAGAAGTTCCTCGCTCAGGACCGAGTGTTGCAACGCAACTTGCCATCGCCCGTGGCTGGAAGACACCAAGTAGTGAGGGGCGCTTTGACTATCGTACTGCCTACCTTGCCCCGAAGCCCTGGGACGCCCCCTCGCACCTTGCCCACAAAGCAAAGCTTGCCGCGCAGCTGGCTGAGATGGATGCCGATGGTGAGGCTGGCGCTCCCCAACTTATCTTTGTTGATGGGGGGATTAATGATATCGGCGCCCTTGAATCTGTGTTTGGTGTTGACATGGACGCCCTCAACCGCCTCACCCAGGAGAAGATAGCTGCCCGTAGTCCTGGAGAGATGCTCGCCACCGCGCGCCGTATTCACACCGAGCTTACTGGTAGTTTTAAGCTTGATCTCACCGAACCACTCGAGCGTATTACTCGCCAGATGACCGATATGCTCACCGCCGTTGGCGCAAGTTTCCCCGGTACACGTATTGTCGTCACTGGTTACTTCCCCGTATTCACGACGGAAACCTTCAAGGGACTCGATAGCAAACAAGAAGGTCGCCTCGCTGATGCCATGGCAACCATCCTCCTTTCTGCACTTGAGCGTCGCCACGATGCACGCTTTGCTGCCGCCTATCGCCTACTTGCTCACAGTGCCTGGCAGCTGCTTGGACGCCAATACTTGATCGATCAGTCAACACGCTGGATTCAGCAATCAGACGCCGCCTACCAACACGCGGCTACCGAAGCAAACGCACAACTTGGCTGGGATGCTGCCATCTATGTTCGCCCCCCATTTGGCCCCGAGCATGGTGCCTATGCTCCTGAGTGTAAGCTACACACCTTCACCTTTAAGGATGAAGTAATCAAATTTGACCCTGAGAAAATTCTCGAGGAAATCGCCGTTGACGACGTCCGCTATACCGAGCGCATCGACGCCCTTCGCCATTACTACGGCGACACTCCCTTCAGTGCCGAGGATGCCTTTGCTGCCGTGGCCCACCCCACACTTGATGGCCACCGGATGTACGCCCAGGCTATCCTACGTGCTCTTGCGGAGAACTAAAAATACCTCTAGATTCTGCTCAAAATGTAAAGGAGTATGGAAAATTGGAGAAAAAAATAGTCATCATTGTTGTACCTGGGGCACGAATTGAAGATGATGGAACCCCTTGTCTGGGGTACAGGGCACGACTCGATCTTGCTTTGTCAGTAGCTAGGGAACTATCATCGAAAAACATGTAATCCTCGCCATAAGTGGCCACGGATCAAACCCGAACGCCACTATTGATGAGGCAACATGTGGCTACAATTATCTAAAAGGAAAGGTGTATCCCGCACTCTGGATACTCGATCATAAGGCATCAAACATTCCTGAAAATATCGGCTACACACT
>JAGVEG010000010.1 GCA_020058355.1 Candidatus Berkelbacteria bacterium | reverse complement strand
CTCACCACGTGAAGCGGCTTCTATAACCTGAGAGGTATGGGTTTTGAGATAGTAACTACCGATGGTTGTCATGTATTTAGACTAGTCTAAATAGACCAGTCTGTAAAGTAAGATAAAAATATGCCCACACCAAGGGTGGTGTGGGCAAGAGTGGGGTCAACTTAGAGGTTATTCGTTGGCTCCAAGAGCTGACGAATCCTCTCCGTGCCAGGAGTTGCTTCCGCTATCTGTCGCTCAACTTCCGCGAGTTCCGCTTGTAGTGCGTCTCTTCGGTCGTGGAGTGCCTGAAGTTCACTAACTTGTTTTCGTGCCTGTTCCAGGACTGCCAATGCTGCAGTAACCGCCTCTGGAGTTGGTCCAGCATGTTCAGAGTCAGGGGTGCCGATTGATTGGAGATTACCACCTACGGTATTCTCGGTGATCTTTGTGACCTGGAAGAATTCAAAGTTCCGCATCTGCAAGTGGGCTACGCCATTTGTATAGCTGATAATGCCCTGTTCAGTCAGTTTGGTAATAACATCTTGAACGTTGCTGATGCCGCTAGTTCGGAATAACTGAACGATTTCCTCAGAGGTGAGGTCACCCTGTTTTAGGAGCGCCGTGCAGAGCTCGTAGCACCGCTTGGTAAGGCGAGGCGTAAAGCGCGAGCGACGAGCAATGATCAGGAGGCGACTTCCTGGGAAGATTACATAATTCCCCCTTATTTCCAGTGGTACCTCCGACCATTCATTGCCCTTGAATTCATTTGTCGAAACAAAGCCGTCATGACTTCTCTCAAAGTGACTATCCAGCTCTGTAAGCTTATTCCACCAAGGGTCTACATTTCGTGGTGGATTATCCTCTTCAGTGGGTGTTGGCATCACTATAGGAGCGCCTGCCATCAGTAGATTCGCCCCCTTACGCCTGAGGAAGTCGTGGTTTGGATAAGGTTTTTTGCACACAAGAGAAAGTTCCAAGATAATTGGGACAATAGAAGTACCCATAGTATCAGTTCTTGTGAGTGGAACACCGATGAGCTTGCCCACCGGTCTTTCTCCAGCAGACTCAAAGATTACAGTTGCAAGTTGTCCAGTCAGTTCTTCAGCTGTGGATATCCTCGCAAATGTTAGCTCCACCGCATGTACAGGCTGCTTTCCTTCGGTGATCAGGGTGCGTAGTAGGTTGCTAATATGCTTTTTGACCTCATGACCAATTGTTGTTCCAGAATCGGTAAAGATTTGCTGGTAGTCTTCTGGAACTCCAGTATCGATTATAACGATCTCTACCTGACCTGCATCATCTTGTTTTTTGGGTGATTGACTCATTGTGATGAGTTTCCTTTCGGGGATGATTTTTCTGTATCTCTCACCTTCTACCATAACTTGACAAAATCACAAGCCCACGATAGTGAGGGTAGTAATACTAAGTGTGAGGAGAGTGAAATGAGAAGAGTTATGTTGGCGGGGAGTTTACAGCTACAAACTCAGGTTTTGGTGGTTGCGCTGCCGAGAATTAGTGAAGAGGGGTGGCCGCTACCAACTGACTTAGAGGTTGCTAGGCTTGATGGGTATGTTGGTTTGTATAGTGCAGCATTCCGATTAGCGTCTTGTAGTAGTGATGGAAGCATCTACCTGAATGCTGGGGAATTCCTCTTCCGTATTGAGGACCCAGACATTCTCAATGAGCTTGCTCCATACATGCTATCGCTGTCACTTGACTCGCAGTGGCTTAAGCAGTTCGAGACACATGGTGGTGAAGTGTACCGTCTTTTTCTAGAAAAAGGTAGGAGAAATGCTCTTTGTGAGTACTTTGCCTTCGGCATACTTACGCTTACTGATCTCATAACCTATGCAGAGCGAGGCAGGCTGACAATGTATGTTCGTGTGAGTGCGCAGTCACAAGAGATGGTTGTCATAGAGACAGAGGATATCGTACCACTTACTCTATGGTTACCGTATCGAAGGTGCCTGCTTTCTCGCGCCGGAAGAGATACGACTGATTTAGTAGAGGAGACTCACAAGAGAATAGTTCAAGAAGTACTTGATCACGCACGAGACACACGAGCCCGTGATGTCACAAAACGTGACCAGGAGTGGGTAGCAATCGAAAAACTCAGGATTACTGGCCTCTTTGGTAAGCTTACTTCAGAAACCCTTACATCTGAACAGGTCCATGAGGTTCTATCACAACTGAGAATTCGGCTTGCAGAGTCAGGTGACCGCGCTGGTCAAAATGACCAGATCGTGCGTCTTGAGTTCTTGAGGAGCCTTGGCCCTGATAAATGGATCGTCCCATCAAGTATCCGGAGGGGTTCTTGGCAGGACGGTCTCGTAGTCGCCTACTTCTCAGAGATGGGGTACGTGGTGCTTGCTTCTCCGAACTATGGTGAGGCAACCTATATCTTGCCACTGAATGGCGATATTCAATGGGAAGATGTGACCGCCTATCTTAGTAGGAGTGAGCTACAGAAGATTCCTGGAGTAGTGAGAATAATTCATCACCCCATGAGTGATTGGCGGAAAAAGCAGCGAGAAACCATTTTCGGGTAGTTTTACCCAACCCCGGATAATCCGGGGTTTTCTTTTTGCTTCAATACCCGCTGCACCCTCGTAACCCCCGGAACACGTAGGCGCTCTGCCTCCTTATTCACAATTGCCAACAGCTGTCGCTCCAACGTCATAACCGGTAGTTGCTGGGGGATTCCCATACCCACCTTCAATACACCATCTTTTACCGAGACGGCGGTTGCTCCGGTGGGAAGAATGGATTGAGCGGCAGCACAAAGCTGTGCGCCAACCATCTCGCCATAGAGTCCATGCCGACGAGCGCTGGCAAGGAGCGGGGCACTGATCTTGTCCCAGGCCATTAGCGTTCTCCCGCGAAGCCGGCAACGTCAGTACTTTGGGTCTGAACGGCGGGCGGCGGCTGGTTAAAGAGCTTGCGGTAAATAGCATCGGCGGTGGGGACGGCGTAGAGGTAGCCCTCGCCCGCGCCTTCAATTAGTACGGTAACGACGTACTCGGGGTTGTCGTAGGGTGCGTAGGAGGTAAACCACGACTGGGTGAGCTCTTTATTGGGGCCAAACTGAGCGGAGCCGGTCTTTCCGGCAATTGGTACGGGAATCGCGTCTAAGAGACGACTGGATCCCGAGGTGACGCCTTGGCGCATGCCTTCGCGGATTACGCGCATGTTGCCATCAGAAACCCCCACAGAACCGTTTGTGCGGGGCTCTATGCGGGTTTTTTCTTTGGTTATGGCATCTTGCCAGTATTCGCCGGCAGAGGGCTCGTAGAGGGTGCCTCCATTCGCAATGGCAGCGGTGGCAAGGGCAATTTGCATGGGGTTTGTCTGGGTGTATCCTTGGCCGATACTGGTGTTGTACGTGTCACCAAGGAACCACGATTCCTTAAGTCGCTTCCTTTTCCAGTCAGGAGTCGGGATCACACCACCGTTTGCCGAGCCGAAATCAGGTTGATAACTCTCACCGAGACCAAATTTAGCTAGGCCGTTTGCGAGCTTCTCAATGCCCAGACCTTTAATATTGGCATCGGCATAACCACCGCCAATTGCGTAGAAGAAAATATTATTTGATTCAGCGATGGCGCGACGGGCATCGGTAACGCCGGGGTGGAATTTCCAGTCAGGGAAGCAGGTGCCAGCAACACAGAGCTCTTTTGGGGTGGCGAAGGCGGTATTGCCATTGATAACGCCAGCTTCCAGGGCAACGGCTGCTACAAATGGCTTGATAACCGATCCCGAAGGGAAGAGGGCTTGCGTTGCACGATTTAGTAGTGGGTTACCAGGGTCGGTACTCAGCGTGGTGTAGTCTTCTTGGGAGATGCCCTTCGTAAATTGATTGGGTGAAAAGTCGGGATAGGAAACCAAGGCCCGGACTACGCCGTTTCTCGGGTCAATCACCACGGCGGTAGCACCAAGCTTGGGAAGGTCACCCAGGTTTTTCTGACGGATTTCAAGCTGCTGCTTGAGGGCGTCGGCAGTTACTTTCTGGACGTCAGCATCAATACCAAGTACGAGGTTTTTCCCTTCCACCACGGGGCTCACAACGGTGCTTTCTCCCTGTGGTACGCCACGGGCATCCACCGTGATGGCGGTGGTGCCATTGGTCCCGCGGAGGGTTTCGTTGTAGAACTTTTCAACACCAGCGATACCGGTTGGAGTTGCGTCAATCAGTCCCTGGCGCTCATCGCGGCTGGGAGGTGCGACATAGCCAAGAAGGTGGCCCGCGGAGGCAAAATCAACGTAGGTACGAATCGGTACTTCAACTACTGCGACGCCAGGAAGGGTAACAATCTGTTCTTTGAGGAGTAGTGTCTCCTCCTTGGTGAGTGGGGTCTTAAGGGTGATACGGTTACCGATGTTACTGTACGCTTCCTCAACACGGGCCTGCTGCTCACTCGTAAAACTGGTGATGGTGCGGAGTTTCTCGTACACCGCTTCGCGCTCGGTTTTTTTACGGGGAAGTTCGGCGGGAAGTACTACAAGCGCCGTCTGCTGGGAGTTCATCGCCAGCGGAGTACCCTTACTATCAGTGATCAAGCCACGATTAGGGGTGGTGGTGCGGAGGCGGGTGCGGTTACCTTCGGCCGCCTGTGCTCCTTTTGAACCGGTGAGCACTTGAAGATAGAGTGACCGACTGGTCAGGAGGGTGAGAATAACAAAGAGCGCAATCCAGAGACCGGGAAGACCTCGTGTCTCGGGGTGAAGTTCGCGCACGGGTACTTCAAGCTCAGTAAGGGGGAGCGTTACGTCGTGGTAAGCGCCAATCGCTTGCAGGGGTGCGTTTGCGGGGGATCGCTTAGGCATACCGCGAGACTACATCACTTCGAAGAGCAAGGCGAGCTCCCAAGAAGCAGGTCATGAGACAAATACTCCACACGGCGGTTTGTGACCACTGGTTGGTAAGCCAGATAAGGACGAGGCACCCAGCAAGTGCGGCCACGGCGTGCTGAAAACTTGCTACCGCCGAAGAAAGCTTACTGAGGAGGAATCGAACAATGAGCGCAAAAACAGTGACAGTGGTGGCAAGCCAGAGTTGGTTCTGGGTAGTAATTTCATGAAGAACAAGCCCAAAGGCAATAAAGTGACCCGGGTTGATCCCGATGCGGGTAAGTGGGGTTCGTCGTGCAACCCAGCCAATCCACAGCGCAAGCACGGCACAGTACCAGCTAATGGGAAGGGCTCCGGCGATCAGTACTCCGAGAGCGAGGATAAGAAACTGAAGAGCATGACGACTATTCATGGGACAATCATGACGTACTCGAGAAGATCAAGATTAATCGGACTCGTTAAGGCAAGTTCCTGTGTTTGCTCGTTAGCCTTGGTTATCGTTTCCGTAACAGTGCCAATGGGAATACCCTGCGGGAGTGTGCCACCAAGTCCACTGGTGAGTACGAGAGTACCGGCGGGGACCTGGATGCCTTGCGTAACATCGGTAATAAAGAGATTGCCAGCCAGACTTCCCTTCAGGAGTCCTTTTTCTTTACTGCCATCAAGCTCTACTTGGATGCGGCTGGTCTCACCGGTAATTAAGGTAATCTCAGACTGATTTGTCTCAACAGTACTTACGCGACCAATTAAGTGACCAAGTACCGTCACTGCTGAGCCCGCAACCACACCGGCCTCTCTCCCAATACTTACGGTAAGGGTGGGGGTAAACTGCCGCCCTTGGTCGGTGGTTTCTGTACGAAAACTTCGCGCACGGATAGGTGCAACGAGCAACTTGGTAGTGGCGGGGCGATTCGCAACCTTGAGCTCTTCTCGCAGTGCGGCATTTTCAGCGGCAAGGGAGGAGCGATCGCGTAGTTGAAGCTGTAAATCAGCAATGGCTGCTTGGAGTCGCGCCTGTTCACTAAAGAGCAGCGGTATCTGCTGAAGTTGGCCAACGCGAGTACTTACCGCATTAACGTTGCGAGCAGTGGCTCGCTGGAGGGGGAGGGTTGCCGTGAGAATGCCGGTGCGAACGGGTGTGTCTTGGCGTAACAAGAGAATACAGGCCCCAAGAATACCGAGAATAATAATACGGGTACGCATAGGCTAGTTGCCGCGGGCAGGTAGCAAGACGCCCTTGAGCTCATCAAGGTGCTCCAATACCGCACCAGTACCTCGGGCCACACAGGTAAGGGGATCATGAGCGATATGAACCGGGACACGGCTACTGGTTTGAATCAGGTGATCAAGGCCACGCAAAAGCGCACCACCGCCACAGAGCGTGATGCCACGGTCCATGAGGTCGGCAAGGAGTTCAGGTGGAGTTTCTTCAAGAGTGAGGCGAATAGCCTCTAAGATTGCTGCGATTGATTTCTTCATGGCGGTACGAATGGCTTCGTCACCAACGAGGACTTCCTTAGGAAGGCCACTCACGAGATCGCGGCCACGCATGGCGGTTTGAAGTGGTTGGGCAAGGGGACTCGCCGAGCCAATGGTCATCTTAATCTTTTCAGCCGTTCGCTCACCAAGTACCAGGTT
Organism: Candidatus Berkelbacteria bacterium; assembly: GCA_020058355.1. Classification (GTDB taxonomy): domain Bacteria; phylum Patescibacteriota; class UBA1384; order CAILIB01; family CAILIB01; genus JAGVEG01. Next base: position 8,125 of record JAGVEG010000010.1, on the reverse strand, counting down.
ATGCTGCTCACGGGCAAAGGTAATAATGTCGTTCGTTAACTCATCACCAGCAATGCGTAGGCTGCGTGAGGTAATAATGCCGCCGAGGCTAATGACGGCTACCTCGGTAGTTCCGCCGCCGATATCTACCACCATGACGCCACCGGCATCTTGAATCGGGAGATTGGCTCCAATTGCAGCAGCCATCGGCTCTTCAATAAGGAATACCTGGCGGGCACCCGCGCTAATTGCTGCTTCCTCAACCGCACGGCGTTCTACTTCGGTTACTCCATAGGGAACGCCAATCACCAGGCGTGGACGAATCTGGTAGGGGAGACGATTATCCCGGGTGTTCTCTAGAAATGAGCGTAGCATTGCCTCGGTAATTTCAAAGTCTGAGATAACGCCATCAACAAGCGGGCGGATGGCAATAATGTGGGCAGGAGTACGCCCCACCATAGCAGCTGCTTCATTTCCAACGGCATAGACAGCACGAGTGTGGGCATTAATTGCTACGACGCTTGGCTCACTCAAGACAATACCTCGCCCGCGCATATAGACGTGGGAGGTGGCGGTGCCGAGGTCGATTCCGATATCACTACCGAGACGACTCGTGAGATTGTCGATCCATGAAGTGCGCATCTGGTACACCCTAGCAGAATTTTTCAAGAGGTTCGTGTATTATTGGTCCTATCTACAGTAGGCAGCCTTAAGATGATGATAATGATGCAACAAGACCCTATCATGCGTAGTCCATCTGAACACTCTGCTTCAGAGAGAGTTAGTAAAACATCTGAAAGGATATCTACTTTTGATGACAAAGAAAGAATATGTGAAGTTCTTACTCAGGGAAGTGTTGAAGTATTGGGTTCATTACGTGACATTTTGGGTGATCTTGTTAAGCCACACACAAACAAGGCAGATTTTGCTGAGGTTACTCCAGAAACTTCACTCATGGTTATTGAAGGCGGGAGTGAGTCGGTCTATGCCGTGTGGAAGCCATGTATTGGTGAGAGCAAAGAGATGTTAGATAGGATGGGTATTACGGAAATGTATCCGCGAGAAGCAATATCGTTCAGAGTTTCTGAACATTTTGGATTTGGTCTCGTACCCCCAACTGTTACAAGGGTGATAGGAGTTGAGGGTGTATACGGGTCACTTCAGCAGTTCATGGACTTAGGTGATTGGGGAACGAATAGTCAAATGGAGCGTCTGCAGGAGTCGGGGAGGAGTCCGTCTCGAATGCCTGGCGAACCAGAGCAGCTAGAACAAGAATGGGATGATTATTTTGATGAGATTACTCGGTCTTTGCGATATAAAGTACTGGCTCTTTTTGACTTTCTTACTTTGAATTTTGATAGACATGGCGAGAATATTCTCTATCGAAGACAAATAGAGAACCAGCAACCTGAGGTTGTGGCCATTGATAATGGTTGTTCTTTCTCACCTTTGGGATATCTTTCATACCCCTCAACCGGGCCAAGTGAGTTTCTCAACCGGCCTACACAGAGAACGGCGGGCATGGCCGATCTTCCCTTGGAAGTAATTGATCGCTTGTTAGTTGGGAGGTCTAAGAAAGAAGAGCTCAATATTTACATGGCGCCACATCTGACAAATGAAGAAATCGCTCGCTTCTGGAGTAGAGTTGACCATGTTATTGCGAATAAAAAGGTTTGTTCAAAAGATGTGCTTTCACCGAGTGAGCAAATAAGGCTAATTGGTGGAGCTATACGTTGAAAATAAAAAATGAGCATCCCTGACTTAAAGTAGGGATGCTATGAGAGACTCAAGATCTGCCTTGTAGCTTCCAGAGTGGAGGCGTATAAATCGGCTCTCAAATCTTGAGATTAGTGGTTCAATCCTAAGATAATCAGTAAATGGGGCTGCCCCAAGAACGATTACCTGTACCTCGATGTCGATAGCGGCACAATGACTCAGGTGTGCCCTGAGTGTATCGGTGGGCCTTTTGGTGTCGAGACTAATAAAGGCCATTCGATTGACAACATCTTTCAACCGTTCCGGATCCAATTTGAGGGGTGCTAGTAGTGACCGCACCACTTCTTTGGTCATAAACCTATTGTCCACTTCTTTGATCTCCTTTCTTTTGATTTGTGCATTTCTTCGTACCATACATTATCTAAAAATGATAGTCCTATAGTGTTGCTATCGTTGCTTACGCTCGTGTTCTGCTAGCGTCTTGCTCGGCAGAATAGTTCCGTCCTTGGTGTGGAGGAAGTAGTAGTAGGCGTGCTTCTCCGGGTTTATCGCTGCCTTAATACTGGCGAGTCCAGGATTGGCGATTGGGGTTGGGGGAAGTCCTGCGACCGTATAGGTGCTGTAAGGTGCGAGGTTACGGTCGTAGTCGCTGCGGAGAATAGGTTGCCAGTAATCCGTTACTTTTTTCTTTAGTGCTCCGGTATTCTCAAGGGCATACTGGATAGTAGGATCAGCCTGGAGGGCCATGCCAATTGCCATGCGGTTAGCATAGACACCAGCGATTAGTTCGCGGTCGTTGCCGCCACCCGACTCACGCTCAACAATCGAGGCAAGAATAATCTGGTCGCGGGTGGGATTCAGGCCCTCAGTGCGTTTGGTGAAGGTGGTGGTCATGCGCTGAACTACTTCAGGTGCCGGAGTGTCCTTGAAGAATCGGTAGGTGTCAGGGAAAAGATATCCTTCCTTTGTGGCGCTTGCCTGTATGAATGAAGCCGCGGTGCAGATACCCTGCTCTTCAAGCTGTAGAGCAATTTGCTCGCGCCGCCACCCCTCAGGGATGGTTACGGCATAGTCCTGTCGTACTACTGACTGGGCGGCTGCATAGCGGGCGGCACGCTCTTTTCGAATAACTGATCGGAGATAGAAGCCAGAGGCAAGTCCAAGGATAAGTATGGCGCAGGCGGCACCAAAAAAGATCCCGAGCGCACGCGGAGGGTTCTTAGGCAGAGACTTGGCCATCGAGAAAGTTCTGAAGGATTACTGCAGCTGCCCCGCCATGGTCATCAGCACCGCCGCTACTAGTGCCGAATTCATTCTCTTCATGCCATTCAATTGTTTGGTCGGCAAGGCCGGCCTGGAGCGCAGCTTGTGCACTTTGGACCAGCTGTGCCTGCGGGGTTTCTTCGTCGTGAAGGGTGAGGGGCATGCCGATTACTACTGCGGTAACGGCGTAGTCCAGACAGAGTTTTCGCACGCCAATGACGAGTTCATCAACATTTTCGTGGTGGATGGTCGGCAGCACCTCGCCAGCAATACCACTTTCTGAAAGTGCGACGCCGGTGTGTCGGGTACCAATATCAAGAGCCAGGATGCTCATAAGGTCAGAGCTTATTCGCTCACTGTTACGCGTACGTAGGTTGCTTGCAGGGGAATACGCTTGCTGGGCCACCATGGTGTTGTCGACGTGATGCTGGTGGTAGCACCGGGAATACCATCGGCAATGATGGTAATGGCGTCATCATGCTTCTTTCCAAGAATGCTCGCCTGTACTTTATCGGTATCAATACGAGGGCGGCTGCGGTATTTGGCGCCTAACTTGAATGTTGCGGAACCAGCGCCAGCATCAACCTTGAGGTCTTCGATGGCAATTTCAGGAATGCCTGCAATTTCGAGCTCTGGAGAGAGTGACTGGGTGATCTTATTAGTAACGAAGGGTCGGCTCGAAACTAGATCAACCGCGACGCGGACGCGAGTAGCCTTTGCTTGAATGGTAAAATTGTCTACCTGTGCGCCACTCTGTTGGGATTCCTGCATGTCAGAGACTTGCACGCTATCTTTTGCAGGGTCGCTCACAAGGTTACTGCTACTGGTGTCAGTGGTAATCTTTTCAGTGAGCTGCTTCTCAAGCTCTTGGTTGATGCGCGCGCGGGCATTTGTAATATCGTCATCACTGACAATCGTGACAACCTGGGTTGAGCCACCCGAAGTACGTACCTTACTTGCGCTGAGTACGGTCTTGGGGCTGGTGATCGCAGCGACTTCCTCATCGAGGTTACCGGCTTCACCGACGGTTTCGGCAATAATCTGCGCGGTTGCACTTCCGGGAACATCAACACCATTTTGACGGCGGAAACCAGGTACTGAAACCGCTTGGGCGGTTGAGAAGGTGCGTCCACCAGAAGTAATGCGTGAGCCAGCGGGGAGAGTTTGTGTGTCGCTATCAGCAAAATTGCGGAGCTCAAGGGTTCCCTTCGCTTTTTCGCCAACATCCTTTTTACCTGTTGCCTGCACATCAAGCTTGCCTTCTGCACTTACCGAAATACGCTTCGCCTCAGCGATGGTAGTATTCCCATCGGCTGGAGTATCCACACGAGCAGTGCCATCAAGCTGGAGGGTGCTTTCTTGTGTAGGGATGGTGACCGTAACGGTTACGCCAGGGAGGTAGAGGGTGCCAAGTGTGGCGCCAGAAACAACGAGAATACTCAGAATAATAACGAGTGGGAGCGCCGCCTTCTTAAAAGAGAATCGACCCTTCTTACGGGGTGGCTTCTCGCCCTTCTTTGGCTTTACCGGTTCTTCAAGAACAACCTCCTTGGTAGCGAGCGGTTTTTTATTGGTAGACTCCTCGACCTGAGGAGTAACTTCCTCGGCCGTTTCGGTGACCACGGGAGGCGTCTCTTCAGATGTTGCTGAATCTTCAGCAACAGAATCAGTACGTGGTACCTCGGTAATAATTGCTGTAGGAATGATCGGCGCAGCACTGGTGATATCAACAACGGGAGTAGGCTCGTCAAAGTAGCGGTGAACCTTTACGCCGCCAATCACACGTACACCATCTTCTTCGATCTCTTCATCCTGCATGGCCTCCAGGGTGGGGAATGCGGCAAGGCCCACTTGAGTGGCGAGGGTGCGACCAATCTGATCAGTGGTGATCAGTGTGAGATCACGCTTCGCATCCTTGGCCGCCTTGGCAACGAGCTTGAGGTTAACTACACTTTGCAGAACGCCAGCACCCTTAGGGACAAGGAGGGCAATGTCTCGTTCATCGGCATGCTTAATGCGGCCGATAACGGTGGTGATTTCGTCGCTGAGTTCTACGTAAATCTGCTGCATGGCTGCACTATACCTTATGCGCGTAATCCTCGCAAAAGATGTTGGATGGTGCTGTCGGCGGTGCCTTCTGACCCCACAAGATCAAGGCCCACGGCGGCAAGTGCCATCGGAGTTACATCTTGCACGCTCGTGAGGCTCTCGGTGGTGTCGATAATCAGGCTGACACGTCCTGGCTCAATGAAACCAATCTCGGGCTGGCGGGCAAAAGGGAGTTTTTCGGTCCACTTGGTAGCCTTGAGTGATTTTGCAAGATCAGGAAGCAGGCTTCCACCACCACAAAGAAGAATACTGGCAGGGAAGAGCTGATTATCAGCGAAGCGCTCCGATTGCATGAACTCCTCAAGGGCAAGCTCAACGCCTGATTGCCAGACTTCAACATCGTCAGCAATGGCGCGGCGCACGGTAGCTTTGTCTTCGTTATCAACACGGCCTTCGCTGTAGGCAAGTTTCAGTTCCTCGGCTTCTTCAAAAGTAATCTTAAGCTCACTGGCAAGGCGGCGGGTAAACACACGGCCACCAATGGCGAACATCTTGGTGCCTTCCAGGCCACCATTGCGAATCACGGCAATGTCACTTGTACCACCACCAACATCGATACAGATGCAGGAAAGGTCATTTTCTTGAGGACCAAACCCACGAGCTACGGCATAGGGTTCTGGAGTAATGGCAAGCAGGTCAAGGCCAAGCTCATCGGCAATTGTGGTGATCGCTGCCAGATGAACGGCCGGCGCATAGGCGGTATAGATAGCAATCTCAATGGTGCGCCCGGTAAAGCCGATTGGGTTAGTTACGCGGTAGCCATCAATGGTAACGCCAACCACTGCAGAGTTTACCAGTTCAACATCAACTTCCTGGTAACCAGTTTCCCAGGCAAGTTCCTTACGAGAACGGGCAAGAATATCTTTCTGTGCCTCGAGGATAAGATCGCGAAGTTCATGCTCAGTAATCTTGGCGGTGCGGTCTTTGCGGGTCAGGGTGGTGGCAGTAGTTGTTCCTTTTACGAGTTCGCCAGCAATGCCGATCACGGTTTGTCGGGTGGTGCGACCTGATTGGTGAAAGGCAAGTTCTAGAGCGCGTGCACAGTTTTCGATCACGGCAGAAATGTCAGTGACCGCACCGCCGTGCATATCAGAAAGACGCTGTCGTTCCTTGCCGGTGCCAATCACGTAGCCGCGATCATCCTGAGTTTCCAGGACGAGAGCCTTCACAAACTCAGTCCCGATATCAAGTGAGAGCAGGGCGGGACGGAGTTTTGGTTTACGAGAGAAAAGGGCCATATACCGTAATCCTACCGTAAATAGCTCCTGTCGTGTAGCAAAGCAGCAGCCACCTGCGTATACTGGAGCAATGCAGGGGCAACTACTTAGCGACATTGGTGCATTTTTTGCTTCTTACGCCACCGGGCGTGAGTGGCTCATGCTATTTGTTGGGATTGTTTTAGGTGCGACGATTCCGTTTCTGGTCACACCAATTATCATTAAGCGGTATCGTACTCACTACCTTACGGCTCAAAACAGCTTCCTGCAGCTTGCTTCTCACTACCTGTTAACGCCAACGGCTGCTATTCAGGCAGCGGTTTCACGTCTGCAAGAAACAGAAAACCTGGGTCCCGGTGAGCGAGAGCGCCTTTTGAACGCAATCACTACTGGCCAGCGCCGTCTTTCGATCATCGTGAACCAGATTCTGACGGTCATGCGCCTGCGGAGCGACAAGCTTGGGACGCAAAACCAGGTTATCAATGGCCCCGAGCTGCTTGATGCGGCAATGGCCCAGGTTCTTTCCTTTGCCAACCTAAAAAACGTACACCTTGAGGCGAAGAGCCTCTGTAAGATGCGTACTGAGTTTCGTGGTGATAAGCGACTGACCCAGCAGATCTTAGTTGCACTTCTTGATAATGCGGTGAAGTTTAGTCCAGAAGGTGCGCGAGTGGTGGCAATTGTGCAAGAGGTTGGGGTGAGCGGATTCGAGTTTCAGATACATGACGCCGCCGGCGGCATCAGGCACGAAGTACTCGACCAGATTGGCACGAGTCTTGTCAGGGGTACTGACATTATGACCTTTGATCATGAAGGTATGGGTCTCGGATTGTTCGTGGCCAAGCAGCTCGCCGATACCCTTGGCATGCAATTGAAGTTTGATACCCAGGGGAAGCTAGGGACGGTGGTGCATTTGTGGATTCCGGAATAAGTACAACTAGCTGTTGCAATTCTTGGTAAGTGGTGTACGTTTGTTCCTAACCTCGTAAGGGGTAATCTCAAATAGGTGGAAAAAGTGCCAAAAGTTAAGTCAAAACTTACGATTCGAAAACGATTTTCTGTCCGGAAAAACGAACCCGGCGAAGACGAGGAGATAGATCTCCCCATTCCTGAATCAGGGGAGGAAGAATCTTCTCAGTCGTAGTTCGCAGCCCAGTCAATGTCGACCGGGCTCTTACAGTAGAAGGGAGTAAAAATGAAGCGTCGAGGTGGGATATATAATAGGCTTCATCAAAAGACGAAGCGCGGTCGAAGGTCGAAGCGTGGGAGGAAGGTCTCAGAAGCTTTGAAAAAAGAGAAGAAGTGGACTTAGTCACGTATCCCATTTGCCCAGCCGCACGTGCTGGGCATTTACGTACCCTGGCTATACTCAGGCCACACCTTTCGCTAGGCTACATCTATGAAAGCTCTCACTACTCCTGAAATTCGCAGCCGCTTCCTGCAGCATTTTGCTCAGCGGGGGCATACTATTATTCCTTCTGCATCGTTGGTTCCTGAGAACGACCCAACCGTACTCTTCACTACCGCGGGCATGCACCCCTTGGTGCCCTACTTGCTGGGCCAGCCACACCCTTCTGGTAGTAAGCGCATTGCTGATGCACAGAAGTGCCTGCGTACCGATGATATTGAAGAGGTGGGGGATAATCGCCATCTGACGCTCTTTGAGATGATGGGAAACTGGTCGCTAGGTGATTATGGGAAAGAAGAGGCAATTACCTGGAGCTGGGAGCTGCTGACAGATCCTGAAGCAGGTTTTGGTCTCGATCCAGCTCGGCTTTACGTCACGGTTTTTGCCGGTGATGCTGATGCGCCACGAGATACTGAGAGCATCGAGGTATGGG
>JAGVEG010000025.1 GCA_020058355.1 Candidatus Berkelbacteria bacterium | reverse complement strand
GTACTATCTCAATAGGGTATGATGCTCGCCCCAGCACCGGCGACACAACCTTTAGTAATGGGACCGAGTTTGCCGCCATCATGGTCCCCGTGTACATGACCGCAGTACCGACCGATCCGCTCAATCGTGTTGCCGGCGCCAAGAACCACTACTACCAGTACGTCTCTGCACACGGTCTATCGCCAACAACACAGACCACTCGTGCCCTCTGCCAGGCCCAGAACTTTTCAAGTTACCAACTCCAAGTCTCTCTTGAAGGAAGTAGCACCGTTCACACCCAGCCATGATCGTACGTCGACCCGCATTCACGCTCATTGAGCTTCTGATCACCATAACAATTGTTGCCATCCTTACAACGCTTTCGGTAAACACGCTCGGTACCGTCCGCATTAGAGCACGTGACACCCGCCGCAAGAGCGATGTGAACAATATTAAGATTGCGCTCCTTAGTTATGGGAACGCCCAGGCACCCTATAAGCTACCTTGTGGTGAGGTAGTCCCTATCTGGTACACGAATACCCTGGATAACAGCTCGGGAGATCGCCTTACCCCCATTCTGCAGCCACTCTACAATCGAGAAACACCACTTGATCCTTTTAACGAAGTGCGCGGCACCGCTGATTACCGCTATGCCTACAGCACAAATTCAACAATTTCTCTTGGACACCCTCGCACCTGTTTCCGAGCAACCATCTCGGCAACCCTTGAGAACACCGATGACCGTGCTGGCTGGGCCGGCGGAGCGAACTGGGTGAATAGTGGCTATCAAATAAAGACTGACTAGATCTTAGTGTGGCGTTTCTTCAGGAATAGGTATCCTCCTCCGGCAGCCACAGCAGCAATGAGACCAACAACATACCACCCATTTATAACAAAAATGGTGCGACGCTGTGCCACTCCCTCATTCTCGAGACCAAGCCCAATCAGTTTAGCAAGTACCGGCCTACTCATTGGCAGACGGTAGCTTTCCGTAGTGTTGGGCCGAAAATACCCGTCGCTCTGGTCAATAATAAGCTCATCATCTTTTCGAATGACCACTGCACGCTTCGTAAACTGATTGTCCTCTGTTGTAATCCGCACTGAAAAGGTATCCGTACGCCGAAAGGCCAGTTTCATTGCAGGCACACGCCAGGCAACTTGTTGCTTATGGGTGCCGTAGGTTATGAGGATAGGAACACCAATTGCGGGCTCCGCTACAAAACGGAAATCACCTGCCCCCGCAGTGGCCACTGGCTGCTCGTGCTGAAGGGCGACTCCCACCATATAGACCCCTTCGGAGGCGTCTGGCACAGGCACAAGGGGCACTACAATCTCTTTCGTGGCTCTGGCTGGGATACTGACGAGTAAGGACAATTCAGGGACCCAGGAAAGCGCTGAGGGGATCTCGCCGCGGAGCACGGTGTCTGTGGCCCGTAGGGTATAGGTTGCGGGGCGGTCACTTTCATTCTTTACCAGAAATGAAGCGCTCCCCGTGCTCCCTGGATCAATGGTAACCCCAACAATAGTGGGACTGACGGTAAACGGACTCGCAAAAACGGCCACTGGACTAACCAGGAGTACGCCGAGACTAAAAACGAGGCCAGAGCGCAAACAGTGCTTCTGTTTGGTAGGCACCTGCAAGAGTTGTTGAAGTAATTGCCGCACGGTAGGTAATTGTATGAACATCGGTAACACTACCACCTGTTACTTCGGGCGTCACGGCGCGTTCGGCTACCGCAATGCCACTGACAGCTGGATCGTCAGTGGTTGGTAGACCACAGTAGCGGGTAGCGCTCAAGAATTTATTAGTACCCACCACGGTGTCGCTACTTGTCACCCCAAAGAACCCGCCACCCGGCCAAACCGAGCCAGACGTAAGACAGGCTCCACTTACATCGGTAAATGTAGCAGTAGGATTGGTAAGATTAGCAAAGGCGGCTGACTTACTTGCATAGAGTACATAACCCTGGGCTGCGTTGGTAACTACGGTGGCAGTCATGGTCGCAGTAGCATCAGTAGTTCCCCCAAGTGCCATCGCAGGCAGGGTTACCAGTGCCGTACTGAGATCAAGGGTGGCGCTCGGTAGCACGACAAGGCCATCACTACACACACCAGTACTGGCTATACCGGCGTTATTTATCGCCCGTACACAGAAGTAGTAATCAGTACCGGTGCGCAGTGCCAAATTTGCGTGAGTAAGCGCCACCGAAGTGGTAAGTCCTGCATTATTCCAGGTAACTGAAGCCGCCCAGCTACTTGTTCCAGCGTTCCAATAAAAGGTATCAATGGTACGAGCAAGCTGATACTCATAACTCCCAATACCTGACTCAGGATCACTGTAGGAGAGCCAGTTTGCATCAAGCTGGGTCATTCCAGCCTGTTCATCACTATCAACACCAGCACCATCCCTGACAACACCGTCAATCGGAGCAGTCTCATCGTACGGCTGTGAGCCACCTCGTAGTTGATAGGTGGCACTCGTACCCTCACCGATTGCAAGGTCACCAACTACACCACGCACCTGATACCCAGCACTCGTACTGTGCTGCGTACCGCCCTGCCCCAAAACCGGGTCACGTACGATGTAACCCGCTGAACTATAATCCGTGGCCCCCACCAAAGTAGGTCCAAGGAGCACTATGGTGGCAACCGCCGCAAATATCCCGCTACGCATACTACTAGTATGCGCTATTTCACCTACCCGCTACAAGGTGCTCTAACGAGGTCGTTGACGATTCTGTGGCTGGCGACGCTTGCCTGAGTATCGAGGAATACCAGGATGCGGCGCCTCACGGATAACCTCAAGTGGAAAACGCTGCCCACGTAGGGCAAGCTCTACTACTTTTACAGCGGACTCATTGCGGAACACGCCTTGGTTAACAAGGTCAACAAGTTCTTCACGAGTCACCCACCGGGTTGGGAAGGGATGATTCCCCTCTTCGTTTACCCGTGGCTCTTCGGCGACAATACACCAGTAGACAAAACAGATGGTCACCCCAGGGCGATCGGGCCATGGCAGGTACTGCACTTCACCGATAGCAAAAGGCTGTACGCGATAGCCGGTTTCTTCCCAAACCTCACGAACGATTGCCTCGGTAGCAGTTTCTTCGCTTTCAACTTTTCCGCCGGGCATATTCCAGCGGCCGGCAATCTGGCCTTTTTGTTCTTGCACCAATAAAACCTGCTTATCGCGTACGATAATTGCGGCAGCGCACACATTTACAGCGCGCGAAAGAGTAAGAATGGGCGGCATACAGTAATCTAGGGAAGCCCGTCTGGGGGCTGCTGACAATCCGGTAATCCGGGAAGCTACACATAGTGTACCAGAATTACCCAGAAAAAACCACCAAGACTAGTAAGGAGTTTCGTATGAAGCCTGCTTTAAACCAAAGCTTCGTGCCGTTGTTGATAGTGCATACATACCACTGACCGCGCGAAGAGAGGTAGCTGCAGCAGGAAGGGTTGTATTTACTGAGCCTGTTTGACGCGTGTTGTCAGTAAGGTTTTGAATCTCCCAATATACAGTAGTACAGCCAAGCTCACAGCGCATCTCAAGCTCATACACCTTGTCTACTGCCAGAGCCATACCGGTATTTTGCCGACTAGCCACACAGCCACCTGCAGTATTGTCACAGCTTGCAAAATAGAAGTTTGCCGCATCGGTATTTGGCTGGTAAGAAAACCCAACACGATGAAGTACTGGATGATCTACATTGAGATTACCGAGTGTACCGCTCATCATGCCAAAAAACATTCTGGTTCCGGTAGTTGTCGAGGTGTAGTTAGTGAGTACACCGTCCAAATAAATACGAGACTTGTATGAAAAGCCACTCGCAGAACCAACTCCTGCCGTACCCCGGTAGTAAAAAGTATTTGTTGTTGAGTAGCCAATATTTCGTACTCCCGCAGATGAAGTAAAGCGCGTCGCAATACCAACGACTTGATTATTAATAAGAGCTGCAGTACCAAGTGTGGAATGTGTGGCGCCATCACTCACCATTGCACCAGCGCTACTAGCAGGAACAGTGACTAGATGGGTATCTCGAGCGCTCGGTCGAATAATTTCTGTTGAGGCATCCCCACTCTGGAAGTGTGGCATTGAGATACCGAGACGGTCTGCCGCATAGAGCTGGCTATAGCCGGTAATTGCGGCACCAGGGGCAATACCTGGAGTCACACTTTTCAGGTAAATGTTTCCTGAATCAACCTGAATACCACGATCCCAGCCAGTACCAATCTTCAGTGCGGTATCAGTACCAAGTCCGGCCACACCTGGGCCATTCAACATAATGCCATTGAGGAGTCCTCCTGTTGCTGAGGCTGCTGTCGCAGAAACCTGAACACCGTGAATAGTGCCGGTGCTCGTGCCGGGAGTGATAGATATGTTTGCACCGCTATGAGTATTTGCATTATTTGCCGCAGTATAGGAAACCGCGAGGCCGGCAATATTATCCACCGTTGGGAGCTGTCCCGCATTAGTTACTGAAAGCAGATCTGTTGAAGGAGCACCGGTTGCTGCGAAGGTAGCACTGGAGCCGGTGGCCAAGCTGGTTGCCACTGCCTGCCCTGCAGCAGGACTGAGAATGATGCCCTGCATACTCGTTACCCGCAGGAGAAGTCCTGTGCCTGGGCTATCTGAAATGCTAAAGATATCAGTTGTTGGACCAACCGCAGTTGTCTGTCGGAGCGAAAGTGCTGGAACATCTGCCGTTGGTTGCACAGTGTTTGTAAGGGCACTGATACTACTACCGTTTACGACACATGCAGGACAGCCCGAAGTTGACCAGCTCAGGATTCCAGAACCGTCATTCGTGAGCACCGAGTTTGCTGCTCCCTGTGCCGGTGGCAGCGTAAGGCTGTACGAAGCACTGGTGACGCCACTCTGAATCGTGAGTGTATTGGCGTTGGTTGAGTTTGAAAAAGCAATACTTCCGGTTTGGCTTGACGCTGTACCCAGACCCAAAGCTCCACCACCGATGGTGGCGTTGCCGGCAATACTGATCGCTCCTGCTGCAGTAAGTTTCAAGATGTTATTGGCCCCTGTACCAACATCAGCACCATCAACGGTATCAGCATTCTTTGACTGCCCCGCTGATACAATCTGCTGGCGCGGAGTAAGCGTTTCGTAGGCACCGCATGATCCCGAAAAAGGAGCGACCTGAATCTGCAGGTAGCTGGTTGGGTTAGCACTGAAGTCATACCCGGCGAGTGAGTCGGCCGTTCCTACCAATGCGTTGAAAACGCCATAGCGAACTTGGAGCTGATCAGGCGTAGGGGCACCAGCTGGCCAGAGCTGACTTCCCCCTGAAGCAGTCGTGTGGATACTAAAGCGGAAACAGTAGGTTGTTCCGGTACCACCCAGCAGATTTCCTGAAGAGTCATAGAGGCGCCCCTGATAGGAAACAAGGTCAGGTGCGGTGGTAGCGGCCTCAACAAAAAACGGGATAAAACCAAGAATGGCAAGTGAAATAGCTAAGAAATGCCGGAGGCTACGCATACTAAAAGTATACCTCGAGGCTCCTACCTACTGCAATCATTACCAGTGCCACTGAATGAGATCGAGGCGCTCAGTACTGATTTCTCGAGTACCCAGCGATCCATCTTCTGCAAGCTCAAATGTATGAATAAATGAAGGGAGTGGATCCTGTCGTCCAGCAACGAATCGATCGGCCGTATCCGGGATATATCCCACAACCAGAAATCTACCGTCCGGTGATAGTGTCGGGTATTCGTACAGGCCGGTTCGATGGTCTCGCTCGATACGCGCCGTCTCCAGCCGTCCGCCAACAAACTTTCCAACCAGAACATCGGCATTCCGTCGGTAATCCAGGTCATACTCACCTGTTGTGGTTACCCAGGAGGCAAATGGTGTTTGCACCCCCGACCACCACTCAGCGTCTTCAGCATCAGGCGTAAGGACGCGCTCTCCCCCGCTAAAACCAAGCTCAACCAACGTGCGGACCGCACCATCTTCTAGTGCTCCGGCACGTGCGACAATAACCGCTTCATCACTTGGGGTGAAGCCAAGCAACTGCTCCCAACTACCGAGCAACTCACGCTGATCAGGTGCATCTAGTGAGCTGAGCCAAACAGCCCCCTCTCGGTAGGCAAACAGGCTACTGGTGCTACTACAGAAGAACTCAAGTGGGAGAATACTGATATCAGCAAAGAGCTGCTCAGGCTCCGAGAGCTGCCCCTTTGCATCAAGCTCAAAACGGACATAGCTTTGCTCAGCCACCCCTTCAGTGCTCCAGATAATACGCTCAGCGATCAAGGTAGTGCCGCCGTTGCAGAATTGCAGGTCTTTATAGGTCCGATATTCCCAGTCACGAATAACACGCTGGTGGCCATTTTCAGTAATGCGATGAAGTCGTGACCGCGTGCCGTCTTGCTCAGTAGCAATAATAACTCCTGTCTGTGGCTGAATGGCATAGCTTTTTATTGGAGCATCTACCACGAGTTCCCGCTGCTTGGTTTGTGGGGACACACGATACAGGGAACCGTTCTCCGCTCTTCCAATATACCGCGCTTCGCTGGTTGCAAGAGAAAGTTCAACGGTGCGCGGCGTGCTTCCAAATCTGTCTCTGAAGCCTGCTACCTTCACCCGATACGTCTGTCCTGACGTGAGTGCATACGTAGGTGTGATGACCAGTGCTTTCCCTGTGCTCCGCGCCGCAAGCTGCACTTGGTCACCATCCTCTTCAGAAAGTTCCACCTCGAAGCCGTCAGCAATCGGTCGATTAGCAATAAGGCGTATCTCACCACGGACATCGATCGAATCAGGGACGTCAGTAAAACGGATGCCACTCAAGTTGTTCATAATAATCAAGGCAAGACCTCCCAGAAAAAATCCTCCCTGCAGTACAAAAAGTGAACGTGGAATCTGCATACTAGTAAAGATACGGCTCAGCTGGCGGTTCGCTCAAGACCTCAATACTTGTTGGCTGAACGAAGCCTTCTTTCTCCTCGGTATACCGCATCGTTCCGATCACACGAATCCAGAGCCCTGCTTCTTCTGGAATACCCTCACCCACAACGTTCAGCTCTACTGGCTGAGCATCAAGCACACAGCAGGAAACTACCAAGCGCGTAAGCCGGGGTGCCTCATCCTTGTACTCAAGCAGAGCGATCACATCAACCGGCTTTCCTTCGTAGCGAAGAGCCGCCTGATCATTCGCCAAAGCAATCACCCAATCCAGTACCGTAAACCGTTGCGTTTGACTTGGTAGACTCCCACGATCACGCGTTGTCGAAAGTGTTACACCGGCACGCAATTGAGAAACGCGCGATGACAACGGCTGGGCCGGAATGAGTAATACAGACAGCGAGCACACTAATAGCAGAAGAGACTCTCTGGTGGTCACATGGCGAAAGTCCTGAAGTTTTCGCAGGAAACTCCCCGCAATCAAGCCGATACACACAAGGGACGCCGCCACGATCAACGAGATACTCCGTGGATGAATAAAGTAGACCAGCTCATTCTGAGACCAGCGCAGCACTACCGCCACAATAAAGAGCATAAATACCCCTGCCTTCAGATAGTGCTGCTTTTGGGTATGGTCAATGAGGTTTCGAGACAGGTTTATCATAGTAAGCCGAATCTATGGATCGCCAAGCTTGCAATAAATATGAGCTGCACAATACCGATAACCAGAATGGTCAGTACCCGTGGCACAAAGATACGTCGCTGTAGTGAGAGCGCTCGCACATCAATCACCGGGCCAAGCACCAAGAAGGC